>JAJYEP010000011.1:1439-23567 GCA_021785735.1 Thermoplasmata archaeon
CTCTGCTTCATCCATTTACAATTCTTCATGCAAATATGATACTGAACAGTTGGAATACCCTCCAGAATGGAATTCTCAGTTTCCAGATCAATGCGATGAATTACACGGGAACACTCAGATCGACCTGTGTCGGATTTTTCCAGCTTGGAATAGATCTTGATCCCAATGGCACTATATCTCCATGGTATGTTGAAGGTACAAATTGTGTTGCTCATTACTTCCTCAACTCGAATAACCCGGCGGTGCAGCCGGGATTCAAGACACCAACCGGTACAGAACTTGGTCTCACAATACAGGACATCACTTCAGCCAAAGAGATAATGTTCCAAATAATCGACTTCAGCGTGAGTGGTCAGGATAGATACTGGAACGCTACAATACCCTACAGTGGAAGTGAATTCTATGGAACGTATACGCAGCTTGAATTCCAGCCAGTTGCGGAGCCCCAGATTCTTGACTATCATTTCTCGGGTTCCATATACAATATGACTTATGGGTCGGCTATATCCTCAATGATTCCGCTGAACAACAGTTATATGCTCCCCTTCACCCTTGATGCCCCCTCAACATGGAGTCTCACTTATTATAATGGGCAGCAGGACGGATACCAGCAGATTGCATGAGCTCAGCATAGTTCAAGGAGTTTATGCAATTTACGGAACATAAATCCTTTTATTTTTTTGTTGAACACTTAAGGGTGGAAAAATGGGGACCCAACTGCCAGCAGATACTGAATTTCTGGTATATGCTGTATTCAAGAGTTACAGATGGGGAATATGAAAGAAGGAAAAGGTGTCTGTGATTAGACTTTTAAAAATTTTGTTCCGTGTTAATCATACATTCTAAGCACGTTCAGTTCAAGCTTTGAGTATATTCTTTAAACCAAGCGCGACTTCCGCAAGCGGTGCACACCCCAGATCATTAAAAATTTCCATGGAGTTGTTCAGGGAGTCATTGGTGTTCTTCAAGTCGTTTTGTTTGCGATATAGTTCTGCCATAAGCAAAAGCGAGATACCGAGTTCAAATCTTAATCCAATGCTTTCAAAAGTCTTGCAAGACTTGTTTAACAGATCTATCGCTTCAGTGAATATGCCCTTCATAGCTAATATCAGGGATTTGGCCCTGCTGTAGACAGCATCCATCCACTCCTCGCTCACAATCTCAGTATATTTCTGCAGTTCCTCCAAGTAATATTCAGCATTTTTTAAATCGGATCTCTTGGAATTCAATTCAACTCCGATGGAAGCCAGTTTGATCAAGCCAGGAAGAGATTCGTCATAAACACCAATCTCCTTTAACTCTCTGTAACTTTTATCAAGAGTGGACAAGGCCTCGTCAAGCCTGCCATTGTGCATATAAATGAGGCATATCTCAGGGTAGGAGTAGCTTTTGAACTGCAATCCGCCCTTCTCTTCTATTGTCTTAAGCATCTCAATCGCCCTGTCCGAATCGCCGCGTTCTCCTGTAATGATTCCTTCAGAGAGTTTTAGGTAAGCGGAAATGTGAGAGAAAGATGCAACCTTTTCCTTAGAGATTTGAGCTATATTGGTAATCGCCTGATTCCAGAGTCCCTTATGAATCAGTATAAAATAGACCTCTTCGGCCTTATTATACCAGTAGTACAGTTTGCTGTTGTATTTTCTGGATAGTTCATAGCATTTGTTGAATTCGTTTTCTGACAGGTTGAAATCTTTCTTGAAATCAACGTAGAAGTTTGCTAGGTAGTTATGAGCAGCGATCACGACATCGAAAAGCTCCCGTGAGAGTTCTTCTTCAACGGCCATTGCCTCCTTGATTATGGTACGCATCAGTTTCTCATAATTATCCAGATCTTTTTTCCCTTTTATCTCAGTCACATATGAAAGGATCAATTTCTCAGAAAACAGGTGCTGTACCCCATTCTCATTACCTATCGTTATCGCTCTTTCAAGTATTTCTCTGGCATTTTTAAAATCTCCAATGTACCAGTATGTGTTTCCCAGGGCCCCCAACAGTTTTACGAATTCGGAAACGTTGTTGCTGGAATAGCTGAAGTTGTTTACGAAATTTAATATTGTTTCTGGGATTGAAGTAGTCCCTCTAAGACCAAGTAGAGCATACCTCAGGCATCTTATCTGGGGCAAAATGTCACCCAGTTTTCCATACAGGTTGGCAGCCTTAACGGAAAAAGAATAATTTTCTGATTCATTCCCGAGCTTGGAATAGCAAAAGCCAATCTTTTCAAACAATTCCGCCTTTACTCTTTCCCTGTCTATCTCTGCTGAATCAGAGGGTATCATTTCAAAAATATCGAGCACTTCGAGGAATTCGTTGAGGGCTTTATCGTATCCATAAGACTCGATCCAGTGGTTTGCGTGTTTTATCTTGAATATAAGGGCCTTTGTATAATTTCCCCCCTCCAGATAATGCGAAGCTATTTCAGAGTAAAGGTCCTGTTTCTCCTGACCATATTTTTTTTCAAGAATTTCAGCGACTCTTAGGTGATATCTCTTCTTCATTATCATACTGAGTTCCGTATAGAAATAACTCCTGATTTGTGGATCTGAGAATCCCATAAGTGAATGACCCAGCCTTCCCTTGACCTCCAGAATAATCTTTTCTTTTAGGAGTTTTTCGAGAAGGTCAAAGAAGGAATCCTCATTTTCTATTCCAGAAGCTCTCTGCAGAACTTCAATATCGAATTCCTCCCCGATTATCGAGGCCACTCCTAAAAGGTTCTTGGCATTCTCTTCAAGGTTTTTGGTTTTGCTTTTTATCATGCTCCTAATAGAGGAAGGTACTTCAATCTCCTCTACTTGGGTTATATCCCAGCGTCCATCATCCATTCTGAACACATTCTTGTTTTCAATCATCAGTTTAAGAATTTCCTCTATAAAGAATGGATTTCCACCGGCCTTTGAGTATACAAAATCGACCAGTTTATTTGATATCTGGTTCCTGTTGGCGCCCACGAATCCGGCAATCATAGAGGCCGTATTATCCTTATCAAGGTTCACAATCCTCAAAACTTCCATCAATTTATCCCGGGATAATTTCCCAATAATATCTGAAAGGAAAGAATCTTCAGCCGGCTCAGAACTTGTCAGCAATATGAGCACAGGAAGATTGTTCAAAAATTCTGAAAGATGATCCAGCACTGCTAAAGATGACTCGTCTGCATACTGAACATCCTCAAACACGCATACAATTGCCCCCTCTTTAGATATATTTTTAATTATTTCAAGGGTACCATCAAAGAATCTCAATCTGGCATCTTCTGAACTGAAGCGTGTGTTCTGAGAGGTCTCATCTATTCTCGAGGAAAGCTCAGGCACAAGCTTGAAGGCCAGATCGATGTAGTCCCCGAATATCTTGTAGATCTCTTGGGGAGGGGCAAGATATAAGTATTCCCTGAGGAGATCAGAGAGCAGGTAGTTAGGAACATTCTTTCGATCCTCCCGGCATCTGACGCTCATCACCCTTACGTCCTGAAGTGCAGAATAATTTCTTAGTTCTTCAACAAGTCTTGTTTTTCCAACGCCGGAAGATCCCATTAGCATTGCCATTCTACCTTCCGATATCTTGATGGAATTGACCAGTGTCTCAAGAAATTCTATCTCAGATTCTCGCCCAACCAGTCCCATCATTCTCCGTGATAATGAGGAGGATGAGGAGGACCTCTGGGGCGTGGCCTGCCTTTCTCCGGTGGTTTCATTCTTTGCCTTCAGGTTATTGATCACAGGCTGAATGGATTTCAGAGCTTCTAGGAGTTCCGAGGAAGACTGGAATCTCTCGTCTGGATTTTTTCGCAAAAGTTTCATGATAACTGCTTCCAGACTGGCGGGGATTGAGGGATTGACCTTTGAAGCTGCTTTGGGTACATCGTGTATCTGACTGTAGACGAGCTTAAGCGTATCGTTTGACTGAAAAGGTTTGACACCGGTCACCATTTCGTACATTACACAGCCAAGAGAGTAAAGATCGGATCTTGCATCGCTCTCTTTTGTAAGTGCACTCTCAGGGGATATATAGGCAGGTGTTCCTATTATAGTTCCCTGACTCGTAAGGCTGGGACTGTCCATGGACTTTGCCAACCCAAAGTCAGTTAATTTTGGAACACCCTCCTTTGTTATCATAATATTCTCAGGTTTTATGTCTCTGTGAAGCACACCCATACTGTGCGCATAATTCAGTGCTTTGGAGATTTCAATGGAGTAACCCATGAACTCGCTCAGTTTCATTCCTGTTTGGTTTCTTGAAATTATAGAGTCAAGTCCTGATCCGTCAACAAACTCCATGACCAGGTAAAAATTCTTTCCTTCAGAGTTAATATCGTATATCGCGACGATGTTCGGGTGCGATAATCTGGCGGTAGTCTGCGATTCCCTCTTAATTCTTGCAAAAAAATCACTGTCCTGAACACTTCCCTTTATAAGCTTCAGGGCCACTATTCTGTTCAGGCTATTATCCATACATTTGTATACAATTCCTTTCCCTCCCTCTCCTAATTTCTTTATGACAGAATATCTTCCGTTCTGAAATGATGCAGGGCCCTTGGGGGGTTCTATTTCCGCCATTACAAAAGCAACAAGGCATTATTTATTAAATTATCGAGAAGTTTTTTGCACTTAATGTTAATTTTCGTCTCATTTTTATCAATTCTAAAATTGCTAAGATGATTCACAGGTTCTATTTCTCTTTATGAATCAACTATGCAATCCTTCTCAGGCCGTATCACAGTAGAACAATGAAATTTGGGAATATCAGTGATTATCTGTACATAGAATCCTGCTGATCTTCTTTGTGCTGCGGCATGATCTGGTCCAGTATTCTTTCAGCATCCTGCGCGTTTATTCCAAGGTTCTTTGTCATGAACTGGAGTATATCGTCCCTGCTCTTCCCCTGGGAAATGAGGTCCTGTATCATCATTAACATTCTTTCTCTTACAAGGTTCTGCATCTCTTCTTCCAGATGAAGGGTATTGACCATCAGGTAGAGTGAAGAGAGCAGTATGTTGAGAGAAAGATTCAGTTCCTCCCTGGAAAGGGAGTCTGTGGCGAGGTCCACCCTGACAATAACCTCTTCGTTTATTCCAAACAGCATGAACTTTGCGAGGTCAATTCTCTGGTTCAGGATTAGGAGAACTCTATAAATAGCGAGTCTCTGTTGTGTGTCCATGACAGCGGTTTCAACGTCAGTTTCCAGTGTGACGTGCAGTGCCTCTTCATGGAAACCGATAAGAAAACTGAATGGTATCTTCTCGTTTTCAAGAATAAGGTGCCACCTGTCCCATTTTAGTTTCCACTGGAGATCGACAAGAGTTTTGGCATCTTCTTTCCCGTTTGAAAGCCATTTTAAGACGGTCTGTTTAAGATTCTCCACATTGACCATGGATAATGAATAACTTTCAAGAGTAATAATTTGCCTAGACTGATTATGGAAGTTTTTCTCAAAAAACCCATATCATTACAAAGCCTGAAATTCTTAGCGGTATTTTTGTACTTTATTTTTTGCTAGAGAATTATTTGTAATTTGATTAATTGCATCCTATCTAAAATATTTATTGCCATTTTCTTTTATATATAATACTTTTTTTAAATTGAACTTCTGGCTTACAATAACTGGTGCTTCCATTTGCAACTCAGTGTATTTGTTAGGGTTTGTTTATAAATACTATGAGAAAGTAATGAAAATGTGATGTCATGTATGAGATAAGATTTCATGGAAGAGGGGGACAGGGGGCTGTCACCGCATCAAAGATACTTGCATTGGCTGCATTTGACGAGGGAAGTTATGCCGTATCGTTCCCTTTCTTTGGAACTGAGAGAAGGGGTGCTCCAGTGACTGCTTTTACGCGTATAGATAATGGGCCCATCCTCATTAAAACTCAAATTTACACACCTGATGTAGTTGTTATCCTTGATCCTTACGTACTATCCAAGGGAGGCGTTACTGATGGGGTAAAAAATAACGGGATATTTATCATAAATTCAAAGAAGGGTCCATCTGAGTTTGATCTTCCGCGCAGAACATTCACTGTTGATGCAACCTCAATTGCCGTAAGTCTTGGGCTGGGAAACATCGCAAACCCAATAATAAATACTGCAATGCTGGGTGCCTTTGCCAAAGCCACAAAGATTGTATCGCTGGAAAGCGTCATCGATGCCACCATTCAGAGCTCACCAAGGAAACAGGACATAAATGCTGAAGCAGTCAAAAATGCGTACAATTCACTAAGGATGGGTGGATGATATGGTTCTACTGCCAATCGCAGAAACCAGTTCCAGGGCCAATAAGACTGATTCATGGAGAACACAGAAGCCTGTCATAAATTACGAGACCTGTATAAGGTGCATGATTTGCTGGAAATTCTGCCCGGATAATGCGATAAATTATCTGGAAAAATCAGATTATCCATCTCCCAACATAAGAATTGCGGCACTGGAGGTGCCGGTGATAGATTACGACTACTGCAAGGGTTGCGGAATATGCGCGAATGAATGCCCGGAAAAATCCATCGAAATGATAATGGAAGGGAGTGAGTAAATTGATCAAAACAGTTCAAAAGTATGATGCCATAATGACAGGCAATGAAGCTGTGGCGGTAGGCGTGAAACTGGCCAGGGTTAAATTCATTTCTGCTTATCCAATAACACCGCAGACCACCATAGTTGAGAAACTTGCGACAATGATCGCGAACAGGGAACTTGATTCAAGGTATGTGGAGGTTGAAAGCGAGCACAGTGCCATGGCAGCAATTATGTCAAGTGAACTTGCTGGTGTAAGATCATATACTGCCACCAGTTCCCAGGGGCTGCTCTATATGCACGAGATGTTGCACTGGGCTGCTGGACAGAGACTACCTCTGGTCATGAGTGTTGTAAACAGGGCCATTGGACCTCCTTGGAACATCTGGAGTGATCAATCGGACACCATGAGCCAGAAGGACACAGGCTGGATGCAGGTTTACTGTGAATCAAACCAGGAGGCAATGGATACAATCATCATGGGTTATAAGATTGCCGAGGACCACAATATCTTGCTTCCATTAATGAGTATGGAGGATGCTTTCGTATTGTCTCATACCTCTGAGCCAGTAAGCATACCAGATCAGAAGGCTGTGGACGCATTCCTGCCTGAACTGGACCTGGATTTCAGCATCGACACAGAGCATCCAAGAGGTTATGGATCATATTCCACACCGGATGGGCCATTCATGGAACTGAAGAAGGACATGAGGGATTCAATGACCAAATCGAGAGATGCAATAGTGAAAGTTACAGATGAGTTTTCCGAAGCTTTTGGAAGAGACTATTCAGGCCTTGTAGAGAAATACATGATGGAAGACGCTGAATACGCGCTTATAGCATCCGGAAGCCTAGCATCGACAGGTAAATATGTTGTTCAGAAAATGAGGGAAAAGGGCCAGAAGGTCGGGCTCATAAGGATAAGGTTCTACAGGCCATTCCCTGACGATGAGATTTTCAGGGCAACCAGAAACCTCAAGGCTCTTGGTGTTCTGGATCGATCAGTTTCGTTCGGGACCGGTGGAAACACATACATCGAGGTCGCAAGCTCCCTTTACGGCAGATCCACAGTTCCTTTGTTTGGTTTCACTGCAGGTATTGGAGGAAGAGATGTGAAAGTGGAGCAGATAGAGGGGATGCTTAATACGTTGAAGACCGGAAAACCCGGAAAATACTGGATAAATGTAAAAGGAGGCGATTAAAATGCCGTTTTCCATACCCAAGGTGGAGCTCATGGAGCCGGGTCATACAGCCTGTCACGGTTGTGGAGCCACCCTCGCCATGAGGTTCACATTAAAGGCCATGGGAAAGAACACAGTAGTTTCAGTTCCAGCATGCTGCTGGGCAGTGATACCTGGTGCAATGCCAAACAGGACCCTTGATGTACCGATGGTCTACACTCCGTTTGCTGCAACAGGCGCTTCAATATCAGGTCTCAGGGAAGCCCTCGATCTGCAGGGAAAAGAGGATTACAATGTTGTTGGATTTGCAGGCGATGGCGGAACAGCTGATATCGGACTTCAGTCACTCAGCGGAGCCATGGAAAGAGGGCACAATGTTTTCTATATCATGTACGATAACGAAGGATACATGAATACGGGCGTACAGAGATCAGGGAGCACACCTTTTGGTGCAGAGACGACCACAACGCCCATCGGCAAGGACAGGAATTTCAAGAAGCAGAAGAAAAAGATTGTTGCTGATCTTATGATCGCGCAGAAGGTTCCATATGTCGCGACTGCCACCATAGCTTATCCTGAGGATCTAATCAGGAAGATAAACAATGCCAAGGCAGTTCATGGACCAAAATTCATTCAGATACTGGCACCTTGCCCAACTGGCTGGTACTATTCCCCTGAAAAGACCGTCGAGATTTCAAGGCTTGCAGTGCAGTCAAGAATGTTTCCGCTGTTCGAGTATGTCAATGGGAAATTCACCCTGAGCAAACCTTCCAAAACAGTGCCCGTAACTGAATACCTCGATGCGCAGAACAGGTTTTCACATCTCTCGACGGAGGAGAAGGAGGAGATACAGAAGGATGTGGATGGAAGGTGGTCTGATCTGATGAAAATGGAGAAGAACGACTGAAAACCTTAATTTCTGGCTGCCATCCAAAACTATTTTTCATAACTCCTGAAGTATTATTTAAACTCCAGAAAAAAATAGGTAATTATGGTAGATTTCAGGTATCTACAAAGATTCAATACTTCTATTAGAATCACATCGGCGTGGGTTTTTCCTCGAAAAGCTCTGAAAAATCTCTATTCCTGAGATACGCACTTCTGTCCGGTATGGGGTATTTCATGGACGGTTACAACCTCACCGTTATTGCGGTCTTTACATTCATAATTGAAACCTATAAAACAATGCCATACACGCCATTACAGATCGGTTTCGCCAGCGGATCGGCGCTTCTGGGGGCAATGTTCGGGGCTCTCATATTCGGTAGGTACTCTGATCTGGCTGGCAGGAAATATATTTATTCCTTTTACCTTGCGTTTTTTATTGTATTCCCAATCCTGGGGGCCGTTTCCGGTAACATCAATGAGGTGATTATATTCAGGTTCTTGCTTGGTATCGGTATAGGGGCAGATTATGCCATTGGCCCGGTCTATTCAACGGAAATGATTCCGGATCATGTTCGAGGAACCGGATATGGACTGGTCTGGGCTTTCTGGAGTCTTGGTGCAAGTTTGGCATTTGTGCTGGGATATATTGGGTTCATATACAATGGAGTAAACGCGTGGAGACTTGCGTTCGCCATCATATCCATTCCTGCCGTTATTGTGCTTGTTTACAGACTGGGGGTGCCGGAATCCATCAGGTGGGAAAAGGCAGGAACAAAATCGAGGATGGATTCAGCTTATGGTTCCAATGACGTATCCACACTGCCTCCAGGCGTATCCGGAAATAATGCTCACAGAACTAACAGTTCTATCTTTGAGTTATTTCACGGGGATTACGGGAAGAGGACAGCGATTATCTGGATTCAATGGATACTACTTGATATAGGGTCCTATGGTTTTGCATTGTACGCACCACTTCTGATCGGAACCTTTGGAATTTTTGGTTCCGAGACATTCATTATTACAGCTATTCTCTACGCAGTGGGATTCGTGGGTGCTCTGATATCAATGTCCTGGAATGATAGGTTTGGCAGGAGACCGCTCCAGGTTATGGGATTTGGCTTGATGTCCCTCGGAATGGCCCTGATGGCCATAGCATTGGATTTGCACGGCTTATTGATCTTCGTTTTCGGGATGGCAGGTCTTCTATTGTGGTATGGCATTGAAAATATAGGTCCCGGCAACACGGTTGGTCTCTACGCTATCGAACTCTTACCTACTAAGCTGCGATCGACCTCTATGGGTTCCGCAACTGCTGTAACACGTTTCGTATCATTCATGAGTGCGTTTGAGTTCCCTTTCATTGCGGCATCGCTTGGAGATTCTTGGTTTTTCTACATATTGCTCATTGTAATGCTTGGTGCTTTCATCTTCACCTTTCTGTTCACTCCTGAAACCCGAGGTATAACCCTTGATCAGATGGAAGACTCAGTTTACAGGTTGCACAGGATTATACCGAAACAGAAGTAAATGCACTGAAATTTGGTAGAAAGGCGAATCATGTAAATTTAACCATAGTATTTTATAGAAATTATTAACATATTTTTTACATCAGACTTAAAAGAATTGTTAAAGATAATATATATAATTAACCCACTTATACCATGGTAAAATAAATAAAAATATTATTATAATAATAGTAACAGCCATGATGGTTCTCTCGTCGCTGGCCATTGGCATGGACGGTGAATGTCAGCGGGACATCCAAGATTACCACATCAACATCTGTCGATATTCGGCTTGTTTCCGGAACATATAACGTGAGTGTTTCAACATCTTCTGATTACAACATTACTCTCTCTTCTAGTTCAGTCACTATCAATAATGCCAACACCACGGTAAATGTTGTCTTCAATAATATAACCACACCGTCCAAGGTCACGAATTCAGGGACCATATACGGGGGGGGCTCTTGGCTGGGGTTGTTGTGGGGGCAGTCGTTGGAATACTTGGCACTATGATGTATTCTGGAACATGGATCTTCAGGAAATTCAGGAAGGGAAGGGGCGGAATCCAGTAAAATCCTTAAAAAATTTCTTTTAACAATTTTTTATTTTGTTCACAACATCATTTCTCATGTGACTCTTTAATTGCACTTTGATCTTTTCAATCATCCTATAAGACTTACAGACTCAGGTTTAATGTTTATAAGTATAATTGTTATACTCATAAAGTTTATGATTGCAGAGCCCAGCACAGAAAGAAGACATGGAATACAGTATAAATGGGTTGCACTTTCAAATACTACAATCGGTACCCTCATGGCAAGTATCAACAGTACAATCATCCTGATATCACTTCCACCCATATTCAAGGGCATCGATCTCAATCCGCTTGCTACAGATTCATTTGCATATCTTCTCTGGATACTGATGGGTTACAACATCATTACTGCTACATTGCTTGTCACGTTTGGGAGACTTTCTGATATGTATGGCAGGACAAGGTTGTTCAACCTTGGATTTGTGATTTTTACCATTGGTTCCATATTGCTTTATCTTACCCCTGGTAAAGGCAGTACAGGGGCAATTGAACTTATACTGTTCAGGCTGTTCCAGGGTGCGGGTGCAGCATTCCTGTTTTCAAACAGTGCTGCAATTCTGACAGACGCATTCCCGGTCAATGAAAGGGGAAAGGCGTTAGGATTGAACCAGGTTGCATTTCTCGCGGGGTCTTTTATCGGTCTGATTCTAGGCGGAATTCTTGCGGTTATAAACTGGAGATATGTTTTCCTTGTCAGCGTTCCTGTTGGTGCTTTCGGGAGTATCTGGTCAATTCTCAAACTTAAAGACAATTCCAGAAAAAAAGGAGTCCAGAGAATAGACTATGTGGGAAATACTCTTTTTTCGGGTGGACTTACACTGGTTCTGATAGGAGTCACATACGGGCTGATGCCTTACGGGTCGAGTGTGATGGGCTGGAACAGTCCGTGGGTTATTGCTGCCTTCAGCTCCGGGGGTGCAATGCTGATCGCCTTCCCATTTGTTGAGGCGAGGATTACAAATCCAATGTTTGATCTGTCACTCTTCAGGATAAGAGCGTTTACATTCGGAAACTTCGCAAGTTTTCTATCTGCAATAGGAAGAGGAGGCGTAATGCTCATGCTTATAATTCTCCTACAGGGGATATGGCTTCCTCTCCATGGGTATAGTTACGCATCCACTCCCTTCTGGGCAGGAGTCTACATGGTGCCAATGACTGTGGGTTTCATTGTTATGGGGCCTATAAGTGGAGCGCTTTCTGACAGATATGGAGCGAGGTTCCTTGCAACCATGGGTATGGTCATATCTGCCCTGGCATTTCTTGTTCTATCCATTATACCTTATAATTTCACTTATTTAGAATTCGGCGCATCGCTTTTCGTTCTCGGAATAGGATCGGGAATGTTTGCGGCCCCCAATACTGCAGCAATAATGAATTCAGTTCCCATGGATGAGAGGGGAGTTGCATCTGGAATGAGATCCACTCTCGCAAACACAGGGCAAACCATAAGTCTTGGAATATTCTTCACCATTGTTATACTAGGTCTTGCTGCTTTACTCCCGTCGCATATCAGCGCTTCCATGGCCAGCGTTGGTGTTCCGCAGGGAATAATTTCTGTTTTTTCCGGACTTCCTCCAACTGGATCTCTGTTTGCTGCGTTCCTAGGTGAGGACCCCGTTAAGAGCGTTCTAATAACTCTTCCACCGGCACTTTTGGGGAATTACACCTCTACAAGCTGGTATTCAGCGATTACTGCAAGCGGATGGTTCCCCACTACAATTGCACCTGCCTTCATGCCTTCCTTAAGACTTACTTTTTATGCAGGTGCAATCCTTTCAGCTGTGGCAGCAGTTCTCTCCGCATTGAGAGGAAAGCGATATGTGCATGAGGACAGGGAAACCACACCAGGAGCATCCAAATCTGGTGCTTCCATTGGCGATGGATCGCATAATTTAAATTCGCAGGTACCTATGCCAGATGGAGAAGGTAAGGCGGCTCAAGACGGAATAACAATAGGAACGGGAAGTGCAAATGGTCAAAAATGAAGATTATATCGATGCATGGAAGAATTATTCCATCTTATGGAAAGACATATTCAAGGCTGCAAACAAAGCCTATGGAAGCATAAATCTTACCGTGCTGGAATTCAAGGTGCTGGACAACCTTTACGAGCTTGGCCCTACAACAATGATAGATCTTGCGTCCTTGCTGTCAGTGACACAGGCGTGGGTTACAAGTCTGATTGATAGGCTCGAAGAGAGGGGCCTTGTGATCAGGGAGAGGAGCAGCAGCGACAGGAGGGTTATATTCGTAAACCTCACAGATTCAGGAAGACAGCTTCGTGCAAAGGGGAAGGCAATTCAGAGTAAGACCATGGAAGAAATTTTTGGAGTTCTCGACAGCAACGAACTGAAATCGTTCGATGCGTCTATAAAGAAAATTAGATCAAAACTTGAGAAAAGTGAAGATCCACCTTCTCAAACTCAGCCTCCCGTATGAATCAATTTTGGGATACTATAGTCTATACTACCAAGAATTTGTGAAATGAAAAACTCACCACGAAAGTATTTATTTGAATCGTACCCATGCCGTACTGCAGGTTACTAGATGATCAGACAGAAACAGGGGGCCAGCATATCCGGAATAGATAAAGGTCTCACCATGCAGTGTGACATTATGTTCGGGTGGAACGATGCTCTGATTGATTTTCTCAAGAAACTACCATTAAAGGTTCCCGGGTTTCTCTCCGTCACAGAAGAAAAATCTGCAATCCGTTATTATGTGCCTGCATCAGTTGAATCTTCTGTTGATGTGAAGCGCAACCTCGCTATGCTGGGTGCAACAAAAATCAATGATCTCTGGATGGTGGAACAGGATGTATCGAATACTCCAATTTCTGCGATAATAGAGTTATTCCTCAATGTCAGATCTGTTGCTCTTGACATGGTGATGTTCGAGAACGGGCATCTGAAATTCAGGTTCAGGTTCCACTTGAATTATCTTGGAAAAATATCTGAAATTGTTCTGAAGAATGTTACAGATAACGATCTCTTCTCCGTTGAATATCTTGGGGAATCTTATGGCCTTCTCACCACGCTTAAGGAGATATCTTCCTATGTTCCACTGTCAGCTATTGAGTTCCAGTTCGTGTTACCACATGATTATGTTTCCAGCGTTGAAAATCCCTTAAAAGGCAGATGGATAAGGATAAGGAAGACAGATAGCGGAAGCAAGAAATTCATGCATATATATTATGCACCGGAAGGGCTTATTCCGGAGCATTCGGGGGGTGTTGAAGTAATTTCGGAAGCAGACCATCTCTATGAGATGATCACGAAAAACCCAGTGGTCTTGTATTTGATGAACGAAACAGAAAGTAAAAAAATTTATACGCTATGGATTAACCAATTTGATAACAACACCATAATGGCCAGAGTGTGGCTAAATTCAGTATATGTGAAAGAATTTCTTGGTATCCTTGAAGGGGCCAGAAAGGAATTTGGGGAATGGGATATCTCCGTCAACATGGTGGGCACGATGGAAGACATATTCAGCCACTCTAAAATGAACTTTCTTTAGACGCAGTAAATAAGCAATTTTACATACTATCCGGTGATTATGGTAACATGACAAAGGCAGTTCTGGAAACGAGCAAGGGTGATATTGTTATTGATCTTTTCGAGAAAGAGATGCCGATAACGGCTGGAAACTTCAGGAAGCTTGTGGAAAAGGGATTTTATGACGGTGTAATTTTTCACAGAGTGATACCAGATTTCATGATACAGGGAGGAGATCCCACTGGAACGGGAATGGGAGGACCGGGCTACGTTATAAAGGATGAGTTTTCCAAGAATAACAGCAACAAGAGGGGCACCATTTCTATGGCAAATGCAGGTCCGAATACTGGAGGTTCACAGTTCTTCATAAATATTGTTGATAACAATTATCTAGACTCCAAGCACCCTGTTTTTGGAAGGGTCGTTACAGGCATAGAAGTGGTTGATGCTATTAGTAAAGTGGACAGGAACAGAAATGACAGGCCCCTCGTTAATGTAGTGATCAAGAAGGCCAGAATTATGGAGTAAACAATTCAGCAGATACCTTTCAACTCTAAATTTTTGTTAAATTGGTAAACTGCATAATCACCTTTTTCTTAGAATTGTACTGTGGAGTATACAAAAGTCTTTCAGACGACTCCTACACGGACCTTCCTGTATACCAGCAACGCTACGACAAATATCAACATGGTTTCAACAACCAACACCGCCTGCTGAAGCAATACCCCTGCAGTCATGGTAGAATAGTATCCGGAGCGGATGGCATTGGAGGTGTAAGTGAGTGGATTGATATAAAACAAATCCCTGAGCGACACCGGTGTACTGCTCGTTATTGGATAAAACACTGTGCTGGCAAAATTCGCAAAAAAGAGTATCACGATCTGGATGCTGTTGTACATCTGGTTGGACCGCACTACAGCGGCAAGGGACAGTAGAACAAGCCCCCAGAAGAGTGAACCAAGTATCACATTCCCGAAGATGGTCAACCATCCCATTATGCTGATGTACTGGAAATGAACAACAAAGAGCGAAACGACAAGCATGATGCCCGCGCCGAATACCGCGAAAACAATAGTCGTGAAAATTATGCCAAGTAAGTATTCAGACCTGGTGTATGGAAGGGAAAGGATTTGCTCGAACATACCATATCTCCGGTCAGACCAGAGAAGGCTGCCAGCAACTGCACCTGCAGTGAGGGTTTCAAATGCAACAATTCCAGGCGAGATAAAAGATCTATAGTCAACGCTTGAGGACCCTACACTGATGCCGGAAACTATAGAGTTGAACATATATCCCATGAATATAAGGTACATCGACGGCATTGCCAGAAGAAATATCAGCGTGCCAGGATCCATGTTCACCCTGATATTTCTTATCATGAGTTTGAACGAATTGTACAGACTAATCATTGTGCTGTCACCTCAGAATCTTCCTTAATTGTTTTCAGGAACACATCTTCGAGTGTGACTGAACGGATATTGAGCCAACTGATTGCAATACCATTTTCCCTTGATTTTTCAAGGAGGAGCTTGATCGAACCCTCCTGATCGGAGGTTACAATCTTGTAAGGATCCCCCTCTCCCTTGGGAGGATCAATGTTTGCGTTATTCATACCCTCCAATATGTTTCTGGGATCCCCGTCAAAAATCACCTCTATCGTCTTGAGACCGGAATAGCTCTTCTTAAGGCTCGATATTGTATCCTGCGCCAGTATCTTCCCTGTGTTCATAATAGCGACCCTGTCACAAAGAAACTCAGCTTCTTCAAGATTGTGCGTTGTGAAAAGCACTGTCAGGCCGTCTTTGGTCCTTTCCTTTATCATTTCAAGTATGTTCCTTCTCGTTAGCGGATCCAGACCCACTGTCGGTTCGTCCAGAAAAAGCAGATCCATGTCGTGAATGAATTCCCGTGCAACCTGCACCCTTCTTTTCTGTCCTCCAGAAAGATCCCACATCCTTTTCTTTCTGTCTTTGTCCAGTTCGAAAAGGGCTATCAGCTCATCTTTTCTCTTTTCTCGAATACTCTTCTCGACATTCCAGATGTAACCGTAAATGTCAAAACTCTTTTCCACAGTAGTAAAATCAAAAGAATCATCCTGTAGCACAACACCAATCCTTGACCTCAGCCTGTTGCCGGCCTTCGCCGGGTCCATACCCAGTACAGATATATTTCCAGAAGTTGCTCTTAAAAGTGACGTCAGTATCTTTATTGTGGTGGTCTTACCAGCTCCGTTTCTTCCAAGCAGACCATATATTTCACCACTTCTGACATCGAAGGAGATATCATCCACAACGAATTTCTTTCCGTCATAGGAATGCTTGAGATCCTGAACATGGATAGCGTTCTCCTCATAGGTCATATCAAACCTCATCCTTTTCATTTAGATAAACTATTTTTAGGATTGGCCTTAAAAAAAGTGCCAGAGATTCACTTCTTCTTTTTAAAGAGTTTTCTGTAACCTTCCATTGATTCATTTATTTCCGCAATGGCTTCTGATTTATCTCCCCATCCAAGCACTTCCGTTTTCTTGTTCTCAAGAATCTTGTAGGTTTCAAAGAAATTGGCAATCTCCTTTAAAGTATGCTCCTGCAGATCGTCCAGAGTTGAGATTTTTTTGTAAACCGGGTCTCCTTTGGCGACAGTCACAAGTTTGTTGTCCTTCACGCCTCCATCGATCATCCTCATTATTCCGATGGGTCTTGCATTCACAATTATCCCAGGGTATGTACCTTCCGAGATCAGGACCAGGGCATCAATAGGATCACCGTCGCTGTAATAGGTTCTTGGCACAAGACCATAATCCACAGGATATACCACAGACGAATGCAGCACCCTATCCAGTATTATTCCGCCATGTTCCTTTGCAATTTCATATTTATTCTTGCTGCCCTTTGGAGTTTCCACTATGACAAACAAATCCTCAGGAGGATCAGGTCCGGTGGGCACAGTATGCCAGTAGCTCTCCATATCTTACCTACAGATATACCCTCACTCTAAAAATATCTTTTTAATTGGTTTAGCGAAACATTAGAACCATCAATAGTGCGAAAGCTGCCAGGTAAACCAGTCGGGAGAATTCAGCATTCAGTCCAATAATGTCGCCATTGACGCCATGAAAAATACGTTCTAGGACCTTGGATGAGATAATGAAAACAACCACTGTCATTATAAAGGCAAGGAGAAACTGCGGGAATATCAGAAATGTTAGAAGAATGAGCGGAATGACGTTTAAAAGCACGGTGATTCGGTTTCTCTTTCCGATTAAAGTTTTGAATCTCTTTGCCAGACCCTCGCCAAATGTGGAGCACCCCGCCAGCATAGTGATCATTGAAAACTTAGACACAGTCTCTGCCATAATTATCAGCACGAGACCAGTCAGGGGCTGAAAAAAAGTCAGGAATGCAAACGTCGGAATATAAATCACCATTGCGGTGCCTATTGCACCTGCGCCAAGGAAATGATCCTTCATTATTGCTCTCTTTTTTTCAAGGTCTCCCCTGGCCATTAGTGCATCACCTGAATCCAGTACTGCGTCAAGATGGGTGAATCCGCTTACCAGAAGCAGTGCGGCAAGTGCCAGAGACGCTGCCACCAGCCTTCCAAAATATATACTCGAAATGAAGTAGATAAGCCCTGCAATCATCCCTATAACTATTCCGATAACGGAGAAAAAATAATGCGCATAATCGCTGATGTCTTCTGATCCTGCAGGTATGATTGTGAGAAACGAGAGTGCAGATCTAAATCCGCTAAGAGCCCTGGATTGCAATTTCTAGTTATCCATTTAAATAAATATTAAGTTATGGTTTGATTAATAAGTTAGTTGCTGATCGGGTTCGGTGCATTCAGAACATGGTGGAAACATATGGCCGCTGGTGTATTCAGGCATGAACCCGGAATCGATAATAGATTTCTCATCTAACCTGAACGACTTTGTTAATATTCACGATACAGACAGGCTTGCGGGAAACCAGTTTCTCGGGTTGTATCCAGAAGATCAGCCCGACTGGCTTTTGGAAAAGCTTTCCCGCTACTCTCGTACGAATAATAATGAAATCATTCTGGGTTCTGGACTCACTCAATTTATTCACCTTCTTTGTGATCTGTATGATAATTCCAGAATGCTTATGGTATCGCCTTCATTCATGGAGTATGAAAGGACATGCAGAGCAAAACACACTTCATATTCAACGTTACCTGGCAGGATTCTTGCAGATAACCCGCACATCCTGAAAAGATATAACCCCGGAGTCGTTGTTATCACGAGGCCGGATAATCCAACAGGATCGATGATCCGCTTTTCATCTTTAATGGAAATACTCAATTCTGCGGAGGATATTGGATCAAATGTATTCATCGACGAGGCGTTTATTGATTTTACGGATGACGGCGAATTTTTCAGCACTGTTCAGCTTGTTCACGAATATGGAAATCTCATTCTTGGAAGATCGCTGACCAAGATCCTAGCCATGCCGTCCCTGAGAATAGGCTATCTGATCTCAGGTTCTGGCAATCTGGATCCATTCAGAAAATTGATGGAGCCATGGGCAATAGGGCAGGATCATATGGAAGTCTTGAGAAACGTGGACCTTGAGTACATAAGGCAATCTGCGGCAAAGGTCAAGGAGAACAGGGAATATCTGATACATTCAATGAAGGAAATAGGGATGACGCCTGTCGGTGATCCTCAGGCCAATTACGTCACTTTCAGGTTGAGGGATGATGTGAATGCCGACAAACTGCTGGAATCTCTTGAGTCCTCAGGGTTGCTCATTCGATCACTGTGGAACTATCCCGATTTCGGGAAGGAGTATGTCAGGATCGCAGTTAAGTCCAGAGAGAAGACGGATCTGCTTGTTAATCGTATCAAGGGGATGATCGGGCATTAAGAATATGCTTATGGTACTCGGGACCGCTTCTTCCGCAGGTAAATCAGTAATCTCAACCGCTCTCTGCAGAATATTTTCCGATGAAGGGTATAAGGTAAGCCCGTTCAAGGCGGTGAACATGTCCTTGAATTCGGTCTCGCTTGCTGATGGATCCGAGATAGCAAGGGCTCAGTGGCTTCAGTCCACGGCAGCGAGGCAGGAGCCATCGCGAGAAATGAATCCCATACTCCTCAAACCAGAAGGAAAAGGCTTTTCACAGGTAATTCTGCTGGGGAAATCCAGAGGGGTAATGAGCGTTGCAGATTACCAGGCTTACCTTATGGATCATGGAACCGATGCAGTCGAAAGCTCCGTTTCAGCGTTAATGAAAAAGTTTGACCTGATAATAGCAGAGGGAGCAGGTTCACCCGCAGAAATAAACCTCATGGATCACGATATCGCAAACACATACGTTCTTACAAGATACGCTAAAAAATCCATACTTGTCGGTGATATAGATCGTGGAGGAGTATTTGCCTCTCTATACGGTACAGTGAAGCTGATGAGAAATAGCGAAAAGGTCTCAGGCCTTATCATAAACAAGATGCGGGGGGATACCGGTATGCTGAAGACAGGTATAGAGAGACTGACGCAGATGACTTCCAAGACCGTTCTGGGTGTAATGCCATACATGGATCAACTCAGACTTCCCGGGGAGGATTCCCTTGACTATTCTGACGAAAAGATCGCAGGCAAGTCCATTGTGGTCATAAAATACCCGTACATGGAGAATTACAGTGACATTGATCCTGTATTCGCTTATGGCGACGGTGCAAGATTTCTGGTCGGGCCAAACAAGGAAGCGATTGAAGAGGCAACGTTGATCATACTACCCGGCTCCAAGAACGTGCTGGAGGATCTCACGTTTCTGAAGGCCACGGGCCTAATTGAATCATTAGTCTCAGCAGCGATGAGCGGCAAAAAGATTCTAGGGATCTGCGGTGGCTACCAGATGCTGGGCAAACAGATCAGGTTTACCGACGGGACTGTCTTGGAAGGAATCGGCCTGTTGAACGCGGTGACGGTATACAAACGGGAAAAAACTGTTAGGAAGGTCCAATATTCCGGGTTCGGGAATCACCTAGAGAAAAATATTCAGGGCAGTGGTTATGAGATTCACTACGGGTCCGTTTATTCAGACGAGGATCCTCTTTTCATCACTGACGAAGGACAAGACGGAGCCGTCTCTTCCAAATACAAAGTCTATGGAACAAACATTCACAGCATACTTGAAAACAGCGATATTTACAGGTTCTTTACCGGCAAGAGGCCCAACAGATCTTACGGGGAGATACTTGAAGATAACATCTCTCTACTTTCTGAAACCTTCAAAAGGAACATAGATGTGGAGAAAATAGTGTCATGGTTCAGATAAATGTGCATCTGATATTCATCTCTCTTCTGGTACTGGGGATGTCATTTTTAATTGATATCACTTTTGGGGAACCAAAAGTCTCAATACATCCGGTCGTAATGATCGGGAAGATCATATCAGCACTGGAAAAACCTCTCCGGAAAATGAAGAACCAGATTCTGGCCGGAATTCTTCTCCTGTCATTTATGGAACTGATAGTTCTCTCTCTTGTAATTGTGACGCTATACATTTCTGGATTCCTGATTCTGGCGTATATTATAATGGCGGGTTTCCTTCTTAAGACAAGCTACGCACTCACCTCCATGGGCTCTCATATCGCTCCTGTAATCGACTCCCTCAGTGCAGGCGATATCGAAAGTGCCAGAAAGCATTTATCAAAAGTTGTAAGGAGGGAAACAGGAGATCTCGACCTGCACAGCATATGTTCGGCATCCATTGAAACCATATCCGAGGGATTTGTCGATGGTTTTGCATCACCGTTATTTTACTTTCCGTATTTTGGTGTTTCAGGGTCTATGTTTGCAAGGGTGACGAGTACGCTTGATTCAACCGTGGGTTACAAGGACGAGAGAAACATAAAATTCGGCAAAGCCTCAGCTCTTGCTGATACAATTGTAAATTTCATACCAGCCAGGCTTTCTGGATATCTCATCCTTCTGTCTTCTTTTGCAGTATCCGGCAGAAAGGAAAGCGTATCCTTGAGAACTATGAGCAGAAAGACAGAGAGCAAAAATGCCGGGTGGCCCATGGGAGCAATAGCCATAGGCCTCGATGTAAGACTGGAAAAGCATGGATCATATGTTCTTAATGAAGACGGGAAACCACCGGAAATAGAGGATGTAAGAAAAGCCATGAAGATATTCTACCTTGCATCGATAATATTTGCCACCTTATTTGTGATCACGCCAATAATACTGATTTCCGCAATTTTGTGACCCATAGGCAGAGTATTTGGAGTTATTCTATAACGAAGCGAATTCCATGAACCACGCGCGATAAAATCATCGCAATTCATTTTGTTCGAGAAATGGATTCACCAACTTGACACAATGAATGTTGTTCATCTTATAGTTGAACGTTAGCTGCTGCCCGCTCCTCAAATGACAGGAGAGAACATCGGCTCATCCCGTAATTTCCGCCATACAATTGTCTATCTTACCCAAAATTTGTACAGAGCACTCTTGAAGCAGGAGGTTTGAGAATATCGTCATCTTCTATCTCGGACATAAGTTCTTCTGGATATGACCCGGTGCAGTATCACTTATCCCAGCATTTGAGACAAAAGGAGAAGATAATGTGATCAGGCATATTCAAGCAACTTTTTTGCCCTGTCATAATCCGCAGTGGTATTGACATTTATGATCTCATCATCTGTCACAACTGAGGAGTAACTAAGGGGCTCCAAAGAAGGCAGTTTCTTAAAAATGGTTATGCCAGTAATCTCACCATTACAGACTAGATTCACAAGGTCCCTGGTTATCATCGAGGATTGTTTCATAAAAAAGGATAATGTTTCTGCAGATCCTAGGACTATGTCTCCGGGGATAAGTAGGATTGGCAGAACAGAAACAGTGTTCAGGCATTCATTCATGTCAGAAACATACCCGTTTCCCGAGGATTTAATTATTTTTAACTCTGTTCCTCGATAAATTC
>JAJYEP010000068.1 GCA_021785735.1 Thermoplasmata archaeon
ATCACGGTGTCCATGATCTTCCTGGCCTCATTTCGTCCTATTCCTGCCTCAACCATGGATTCCACTGCAACCTCAGGGCCTGCCTTCGATGACCTGTCGATGATATTCATCACCTGCAACGGATCACCCGCTCCAGTTCCTGAGATGAGTGCATTCATGATCTTCCTGCTGTTGATCTTGATGACGTATTCGCCTGAAAACCCGTAGGCATCGAGTATTGATGCTGCGAGACCTATAATCTCGCTGTCAGCCTCAGGCGTGTCGACGCCAAAAAGATCCGCATTGTACTGGTAGAATTCCCTGAGTCTGCCTGACTGCGGTTCCTCATATCTCCAGTA
The DNA here is from genome assembly GCA_021785735.1 of Thermoplasmata archaeon. Lineage (GTDB taxonomy): Archaea > Thermoplasmatota > Thermoplasmata > Thermoplasmatales > Thermoplasmataceae > JAKAFX01. The sequence continues at coordinate 339 of JAJYEP010000068.1, forward strand.
TTTCCCAAAACTGAACCATCTCACTGGCCGTGGGATTTCCTTCCTGGATGTAAGCATCCTGACAACGGAAGGAGTCGCTTCTGGAATCAGTGTGACCTCCCTTCCGCCCCTGTCCCTGAATGAAAATGTCTGACCGACCAGTTCTTCACCCGATTTGAGCCTGTAAAGGTCCATGGACTCAAGACTCGGGAAATCTATCTTCTCGTAGCCAAACCTGAGCGACATGTCCTCCGCAGTGCGGAAAATCTTCTCCCTGTTAATCATTTCCTCTGGATAAATATCCCTGAAGCCTCTCAGCCTTTCCATCTTCCTCCGATTTCACTTACCCTTATTTATCTTTACCGCTGCCCTGAGAATTCTTTTTCCGTACCTGTTGAGATCGAAGTGCGAATACGATGCCATCGTGTTGTACCTGTTCATTGTATCATAACCGTTTATCCCGGTTCCGAGAATGTTTTTCATGGTCATCTTTTCACTCGTGTCGAGAATGCTATAGTGGAATTCATGCCCATACGCTCTCTCCCCCTTCCTGAAAAGCAGGTTGTCACTGATTGCCTGAAGACTCGTATAGGCTATCTTGACCCTATCAGACCATTTCACTTCCCCGCGAAACACCGAGGACATCCTGTAACGTTTTCCATTCATCTCAATAGAGTCCTGCAGATACATCAGGCCGCCACACTCCGCTATGATTACCTTTCCGTTCTCTGCTGAAGACCTTATGAATTCCATTGATCTGCTGTTCCGCTGCAGTTCTTCCGCATAAACCTCCGGATATCCTCCACCCAGGTAAATTATGTCGGGAGATTCTGGCACCTCATTTCCCAACGGCGAAAAATGCTCCACACTGCCAATTCCCGAAAGGAAGTCAATGCTCGATCTGTAGTAAAAGCTGAAAGCTCTGTCGTTTGCGATCGCGACCCTTAATTTTTTTGGGAATTTTTCCTGTGAAACGGATTTCTGGACATGTAAATCACCCGCCTTTTCCATAATGTAATCAAGATCAAGGTAATGCAGAACCTTCCCTGCCTTCTCTCTGATCACGGCCGGATCGAGATCGTTTCTCAGACCGAGGTGCCTTTCCTCCATTGCCAGCGATGGATCATGAGGGATCTCCCCAACAATCCTGATCCCGTGCCTGATGAATTCCTTGCTGACCATCCTTAGGTGCCCCTCGGAATAATAATTGTTAAGAACCACACCGATCGACAGTGGGGAAAGAAAACCTCTGGCGGCATAGTATGCCGACTCCGCCATCCTGGAAACGTCCATCACCAGCAGATATGGTATCTTGAGGCGCCTCAGGTAATAATAGGTGCTCACATCCATGGGAGAACCTGAATCGTGAAGACCCATCACTCCCTCGAATATGCCCCATTCATATTTTTCCGATATATCCCCGAGGTATTTCATGTAGTTCCTGCCCTGAACCCACCTGTCCATATTCAGCGCAGTCACTCCTGAAACTGATGACAGTATTGACGGGTCCAGATAGTCGGGTCCGATCTTGATCGGAATCGAGCTTGGGAGCCCCTGAAGAAGGGCAGCAGAGACTGTGGTTTTCCCTGATCCTGTCACGGGCGATGCAACACCTATGGTTCGCATTCATCACCGAAAGCACTGAATGCTTTTATGCATATCGGCTTCTGTTACTCCAGCCCATGAATATATTTTTCCCTCTGTTTTAATGGTTTCCTCTTTTTGCGGGATGTCTGATTTGATCTGTGTTTTTACGTCTTTGCTGTAAGTTTTCTGGACTATATAGAACATATTAGTCTATAGGTTTATAACTTAAAGAATAATACATATTAGTTAACATGACAGACCAATCATATATTCAGACACTAAGAGACACGGGATTGAAAGTCACTCCTCAGAGACTAAGTGTGATGAGGATAGTTCTGGAAAAGCCAGGCCATTTCAAGGTGGAGGATGTTTACAGAAGGATCAAGGTAAGCGAACCAACAATCACTCTGGCAACAGTTTACAACATCTTCAAGGCAATGACAGACAAGGGGATACTGAAATCCTTTGAGCTCGACGGGGCAACCTGGTTTGAGAATAACACCGAAGTGCACGCAAACCTTTCCTGCGAGAACTGCGGGAAGATTGAGGATATAGAAATACCTGAAATAGGGCAGCTAATCCAGAAGCTCTCCAACGGAAATTACACGGTCAGAAGCGCAAGCATAGTCCTGAAGGGTCTCTGCTCGGAATGCACTGCAGAACTTTCCGCAAAGTAGTTCTAGGGTTTTTTATACATAGAAACATTATTTTATTGAGTCCCGGGTCTGCTTACCCGGACCGATTTTATTTATCGTTTTGACTTAGAAACACTGTCTGCCTTGATCCCGTTGAGCAGCATTTTCCTGACATTCATGGTACATGAAGAAATTGAAGGTATGTGAATGCTGTTTATTTGTTATTTGTTTCTTCCTTCAGGTGATCGCCAAGCCTCATGGGGTTCATGTTGGAAAAGAAACTGAACAGCTCGTGAATTGTTGTCTGCTTTAAAATCAGTGCTACAGCAAAGAATATCAGCGCAGCAATAATTGATACCGGAAGAAGGATTATGAACGAATATGGTTGGATTCTGGTCAGTACCAGCAGAATGAATGCACCTTCCACGACAGCCGGAAGGAGCAGTATCGGATTCCTGCTCCTGAAGCCGAGCTTTATCTCCCTGTTCAGATATATTCTGTAAGCGACATTTGAGAATACTGTTGCCGAAAGAGTGCTCACTCCTGCTCCGACCACACCCAGTGAGAGACTTCTGTAGCCGAATAAGGAACTGGGCACCAGTATCAGGTTAAGCGCTATGTTCATGAGCAGCGATGTCAGGGTAATCTTTGCGATTATACTGGTCTTCCCCAGCGCAATTATAGCCGAATAAAACGGCTGCATGGAAACATAGAAAAGTGCATTTATTGCCAGCAGCGGAAGGAGTAGGGAATACTCGCTGTAGTAACCGTTGAAAAGGTTGAGTATGTATTTTGAAAGGAAAATGGTCACCACAATGAACGGCAGCATGAACAGAGTAATGAAGCGCTCATAGTCGTTGATAGATTTCCCCAGTACCTCATCGTCCCTCTTCCTGGCATACTTTGCCATCAGTGGAATGAAGAAGACTGATATTGCGACGGAAAAGTTGAGGATCACCTGAATGAGCCTCTGATTGAGATAGTATGCGCCGGTGGCACCAGCTTCCCAGAAGAACTGTATGAGCACCTTGTCAATATTTGCATTGATGACCCCTATGCTGGCCGAAAGTGCAAGTGGAAGGGCGACTTTTGTGAGCTTCCTGAAGAGTGCCCTGCTTGGCCTTGATATCACCCATGGCCTCCCCAGAAGCACTGATACCCCAAAATACACGGAGTAGGTGCAGCTGTATATGCCGGGCAGAATATAAACCATCTCTCCCTCCCCAATGGGCAGGATTCTACTGAAAGCTAGAACAGAGAGTATGATGATGGATGAATTCCGGAGTACTGCCTCTATCATTGCCGGTATGCTCATCCTGGCCGATGACATCTTTGCGGTATAGTAGGTTCCCGTGAAGCCTATCATGCTGGAAAAAAAGTAGTAGGGGATCAGCTCGAGCGCCACCCAGAATTCCGCCTGGTATTCGAAGCCATGCTTCAGAACAATCGTCCATATGAGCAGGCTTCCAACCGTTATCGCAATGAAAATGCCTCCAAGCGAAAGTTTTATGGCAAGAAGCGTTGCATTGCTCTCCCCGAGGTCTTCCCCGCTTGATATGTTCCTGAGGGTGGCGGTTGAATATCCCAGATCGTTCACAAGCGTGAAGAGCCCCACAAAACCGATGTCGAATGCAAAAATTCCCCATGAAAGCGGGAAATATCTGGTTAGAAAGAATAGGGCAACCACTCCGAATGTGGCATTTACAACATTTTGAAGGAATAACAGCGGAGATTTGGTTGTGAGCAACTTTCCCGCGATTGGAGCAAATAGAGATAAATGTTGTGGTTCAAATACTTCTTCCTTGAAAAGCCGGTTGAGACATGCCATGACCACCGTGAATTAGTAGAAATTATTGCCTTTTGAGTAATGAAGGGAATGCTATAAAAACAGTTTATATCTCTCCTGCCATTGGGTTAGCAGCATGACGTGGGCGGAAAAATATCGGGCCAGAACCATCTCCGACCTGATAATCTCAGGTGAGAACCTGAAAACCATAATAGGCTGGCTGAACAGGTGGCGATCGGGAGATGTGGATAAGAAGGCCATCATACTCTATGGCCCTCCAGGAACCGGGAAGACCACAGCGCTCTCCGTCATAGGCAAGGAAATGGGGCTGCAGGTCATAGAGATGAACGCGTCGGAGAGGAGAAATGCCGACCACATGAAGATGACTGCCACAATGGGTGCCCTTTATCGTGATATCAGTGACGAGAACCCCAACAGAAATGGTCCGGACAGGCTGATACTTATTGACGAGGCTGACAATATATT
>JAJYEP010000069.1 GCA_021785735.1 Thermoplasmata archaeon
TGTGATCTCACCCAGAAATGGAGCTATATGTTCGCACATTGTATTAACAACATTAGCTCCCATTGCATCTCTTACATCAACAAGCAGATGGACGATCAGCTGATCTGGCAACTCTTCCAGGGTCCTCACCTCAAGCTTTATGGCTCCGGCACCAAGAGATTTCAACGTTTTGCTTTTGCTGTTGGCCATCTCAAGTATATTTTTTTCGTTCTTCAATATCTCAATAGCGCTTTTCTCTCTGTTTGAAACATCAGTCAGCTGGATCTGTCCTATCATCACGGGGATGCTGGAGTAAGCGGTGAACCCTCCAGTGGTGGCTGCAATTTTCGCAGCATAGGAGCAGGCAGCCACGATGGAAGACTCTTCAACAGCCATGGGTATAAGGTAGTGCTTTCCATTCACAATAAAGTTTGTAGCGAGTCCGAGAGGTATTTCCAGCGTTGAGAATACATTCTCGATTATACTGCCTGCCTTTTCACTATCTAGACTGCCATAGGATGACAATATATTGATGTCCTCCTCTGTTAGATTTGAATTCTTTGCTATGACATCCAGTCTCTGTTTCGGTGATAGATTCTTAAAGTTGTGGAAATCGTTCTCTTCGTTGACCACAATAGTGAATGCGCTGATTTATTAACTTTTTTGCGGAATAAGTGGAGGGAGACCATATTTGGTTTCGTTACTGTTAGTCTTATTGATCTCAAGGGATCGCGAAATTAAATTAATTTACTGATCATATACCCTGGATGTTAAAAAACAAGAGCCTTGTTTCTATAGATGATGTATCAAATGAGGATCTGGAAGAAATTTTTACTCTTTCTGACCGTATGTTAGGCGTTGTTGAATCAAACAAGAATCCGCATCTAATGGACTCCAAAATTATGGCAACTTTATTCTATGAGCCAAGTACACGCACAAGATTATCTTTTGAGAGCGCGATGCACAGACTTGGTGGTTCTGTCATATCCGTGTCCGACGCGAGTTCTTCTTCAGTCGCTAAGGGGGAGACATTAGCAGATACAATAAGGATGGCGGAAGGGTATTCCGACATTATAGTCATGAGACATCCTCTGGAAGGAGCGGCAAGACTGGCAGCCCAGTTCTCTTCAAAACCCATTATAAATGCTGGCGATGGCTCAGGGCAACACCCAACACAGACAATACTTGATCTGTTTACAATGTGGAAAGAGTTCGGTAAGATTGATGGTTTGAAAATTGCCCTGATTGGAGATCTCAAGTACGGTAGGACCGTTCACTCTCTGATACTTGCACTTTCAAGGTTCAATGTTGAACTGACTGTAATTTCACCCCCTTCATTGAGTATACCCGAACAGTTTTTTTCCAGAATTCCAGAAAACGTTAAAGTCAGAAAATCTGAGAAAATGGAAGGGTTCGTTGAAGACGCTGACGTGCTCTATGTTACAAGGATCCAGAAGGAACGATTTGCAGACAAAAACGAGTATCTCAGCCTAATAGGCTCATATTCAGTGGATTTAAAAATAGTTGAGAGCCTCAAGAAAAATGCCATAATCATGCATCCGCTTCCAAGGATAGATGAGATTAAACCAGAGGTAGATTTTACCAAATATGCGAGATACTTTAAACAGGCGTCTTACGGAATTCCAGTCCGGATGGCCTTGATCTCGATGATTCTGGGGGTGAACTGATGGATAAGACATTGCTCATAGCTAAAATAAAGGATGGTACAGTGATTGATCATATTTCTCCGGGAAAGTCATTCAAGGTGCTCTCTATACTCAATATCGACAGTTCCATAGGCTACACCGTAACTGTTGCAGTGCATGTTCCAAGCAAGAAAATGGGGTTCAAAGATATAGTCAAAATAGAGGGGCGGTTCCTGGAAAAGGAAGAGCTTGACAGGATCTCGCTTGCTGCACCGAACGCTGCCATAAGTATCATCAGAAATTATGAAATCACTGAGAAATTTCATGTGGAGATACCCGAGGAAATCACAGGCATCATAGACTGTCCTAACCAGAACTGCATATCGAATGCCAGGGAACCCGTAAAACCGAGATTTCTGGTCAGATCAAAAAATCCCCTATCACTGAAATGCTACTACTGTGAGCGTTTAATAAACGAAAACGAAATATTACAGAATCTTTAAAAAAATTTTTAATGGGAATCAGAAAAGGTTCTTTCTGATATCCCTGGTTACTTCTGACAATCTCATGCTAAAGAATTTGAGGTCTCTCACAACTTTTTCATTTATTTTGTCCAAGTATGTTAGTGGATTCTGCGGTAGCATCTTGCTAATCTCTTTGGAAGACTCCTCATTATCATAGACTTTGACTCCACCGCTCTGTTTTACCAGTTGTATAATACCGGCCTGGGCTCTTCTTCTTCTGTCTTCCTCGAGTTTGGATGGTTTGATTACGAGATTGACATGTGCGATGTTTCTTTTGTTGAGTATACCAGAAAATGCGATGTGCATTCTCTGTCCAAAGCTGCCACCAAAACCGCTTACAAGAATGAAAGCCTGAGATCTGGGAATCTCGTCAAAGATCTGACTGGCAACAAGTTCCGGAGAAGATTCGAACTGATCTGCCAGGACAGAGATATTTTTTGTCTGTACAAGCATTTCTTGCATTAGTGGGCCAGAATAAACCGTTCCGCTGACGCTATTCTTTGATTCTAGATCTACTTTAAAGTAGCTCATCTTCGTTTTTTTGGAAAGAACGCCTGACATGCTCTTCTTCTTTTCAATTTTGACGACTGGCGTGTTGTCCATTGTTACCGAATGTATGTTCGCCCTCGGTATTTCGTCGGGCACCATGTATCCAAGTATCCTTTTGCCGCAGTCTCCGAAAGACATTATTGTTATGTCCGCTCTCTCTTCATAGTATTCCTTCAATATTTCTGATAGGTTATGCCTTATTTCCATCTCGCTTGGTATCCTGTCGAATTCTTCAACCATTTTTTTTCACCTCACTTTCCAACTTTTTGGTTCATAAGACGAGGAATTAGCAGGTTTTACACGCCTGTCATATTCCTCGAATAGATCTTCACTCGCCTTCTTCTTCTCAATTTTCCTGGTAATGATATCGTTGATAACGCCTTCGCTGTTTGCAGCGTTCAAAACTATACTAATAGCTTCACTGATGCTTGTAAAGAAACCTCTATCTACTGCTTTGTGAAGAGTATCCTCAGTGCTCCCATCAAGCTTTATTTCAGTTCCGTCGGACATTCTCCCATTGGATCCCCTAGTCATGAACTCAAAGACCGCCTTTCTAATGAACTCTGATCTGCTACCATATTCAACATTTTTCTCAAGAAATTGGTCTATTTCGAGTAAATCCATCTCGGAGATCCTTATTGTAACTTTTTCTTCCTTGTCCATGATGTTCAATATAGCTATTAATAAAGTACTATATAAAGGTTTGGTTGCATGCCAGACAGAAAATGGTCAATTGTACATACACAGGGGTCTTTATGCTAAAAGTGCATATAAATAGGTATGGTACACTAAGCCTTATTTTACTGAATTATTACATATTCCGATATAATTATAAAGATAGCTGAAAATAATGGTCTAGTTATAGTGCTGTAATTTGGGATTTAAGAAAGTGATGTTGCCAGACAGTAAATATGATTTGATTAATATATATAATATGCAACTTAAACATTATTACGTTGCAGGACATCTACTGAACGATGAGTGATTTCAAGTATGAAGATCTGCTAAAAAAGGCTGAAAGTGCTTTCTCTAAGGGTGATAAAAACAAGATGCGTTTACAGGTACCTGATCCCGACGTTATATACGAGGGTCGAGTCACAATAGTGCGTAATTTCATCGATATTGCCGATATGATAAACAGGGACCCTAAACACGTGGCCAAGTTTCTAATGAAAGAGCTTGGTATAGGAGTTACTATAGATTCCAAAAGATTGTTGATAAATAGAAAAGTTAGCATTGATCAGATCAAAGACAAAATTTCACAGTACATGGATTCGTTCGTTAAGTGTTACGAATGTCAATCCCCTGATACCGAGATACAGAGAGTTGGCAGGGTTGATCTCCTGGTGTGCAAGGCGTGCGGAGCACAGCATCCTATCCGACTTACCAGAGAATCCAAGTCGTCGGAATCAAGTCTTGAAGAGGGAAAGGATTACACTGTTACGGTCACGGAAGTTGGAAAATCCGGAGAAGGTAAGGCAATGTTCAGGGGTTTTAGAATAATTATCCCGGGCGTAAAGATTGGTCAAACTTTGCACGTTAGGATAAAGAAAATAATGCATGACACAGCGATAGCTGAAGTGATAAAGGAAAAGTAATGATTCATCGATTAATTGTTGATACAAATGCTATAATATATCTTGTTGAGAAGAAAAGAGTTGACAATTTGAAGACTATTGGAAATCAGATAAATGAGATATTGGTTCCAACATCGGTGGTTGAAGAATTGAAAAATTTGGTTTCGAGATCACCCACTTCTGAAACATTCAAAACGGCACTTGGTATAGCAAGTGTTATGAAGCAATATGCGACATCAAACAGAGGGGATGAGGCTATTATTCAAACGGCCAAGGAATTGGGATCATTTGTACTTACAAACGACAAGGAGCTTAAAAAGAGACTTAAGAATTTAGGCATAGGAGTATATTCCGTAAGGACTAACGGGAATATAGTACCAGCATAGGGTGTATCAAATGACTTCTTTAAGTAGAATCGAGTTCGAGGCTCTCAAGGAAATCAAAAAGCTTTGTGGCAATTCCAGCAGTGCGGTAATAAGCAGCATGAAACTTGCCAGAAACTTGGGGATAAG
>JAJYEP010000070.1 GCA_021785735.1 Thermoplasmata archaeon
GATCGTACCCCATATTCATATTCGCATGGGAAGGGATGACTATCTCCGGCTATTTCCTCATCGGATTCCGGAAGGGCGTCTCGAACATTCCCCCATACGTTTTCCTGGTTTACGGTGAACTGAGCTCACTCCTCATCATTGTGATGTTTGCGGGGATGTATGCACAGACAGGAACCATGATGTTCACGAGGGCGAATTACAACGAGATCATACTTTTCCTTGGCGTGATGGGGTTCTTCATCAAGATGGGACTAATGCCGTTCCAGATCACCGAATGGCTCCCGATAGCGCATGGAAATGCTCCCACCAACGGATCGATACTTTTCAGTGCCACCATGACCACCGCCGCTGTGTATTCCATCGTGAGATTCCTTTTCCTTTCTGTCAGCGGCCAGATCTTCGGTGACCTTCTGATGGCAATGGGGGGGTTTTCGCTTCTCTTCGCATCAATATATTCCGCCTCTGCAGAGCATGTCAAGATGCTTCCAGCCTACAGCACCATAGAAAACAGCGGCGCAATGCTGATTCTCATTGGGTCATACGTTGATCTCATCGCGATCGGGGACTACAGTCTGGCCACGTTTGCCTTTCTGGCACTCGTTGTGTATGGCTTTGCACATGCGGTGGCAAAGGGCGGGCTCTTCATGTTTGCCGGAATAATGGAAAAGGGCACGGTGAATTCTGAAATCAAAACCTATTCGGGCTTCAGGAGTCCGGTATCCTACACCGCAGGGGGTCTCGCCGAATCCATTTCGCTGTCCGGGCTTCTGCCGCTGGGTGGCGGTGTCGGAGAATGGATGCTCCTTGAAACACTGTTCATAATGGTCACGCTTGGGAATCCCTCTCTGTCGGTGGTTGCCACCATAGTGGGTGCAACAGCCGCTCTCGGAGGCGGGATATCGCTAATAGCGATGACCAAGATCTTCGGCTTCGGTTCCCGGGGCGGCAGATCTCCAGCGCAGAAACGCGGGCCCATGACTGGAGCGGTCCTCCTGTCGGGAATGTTTGTTCTGTGCATAGGAATATTTGCCTCTTTCCTGATACTTGGACTAAGCAACGTGACCAAACAGATGACAGGAATGGGTTCCTCGTTTGTCATATCATCACTCCTGATCGTTCCAAGAGGATTCCTGATTCTTTCGCCGGGACAATCCGGCGATTTCGGCCTGATATCGCCATTCTTTGTTGCCCTTCTGGTAGCAGTGTTTTCCGGGATCATGCTGCTTGCTGGAACCAGATTCAGGAAGAGAAGGGTGCAGGTCTGGAATGGAGGCATTGAAAAAACCGAGGACTTCCACTCGTTTGCATATGCAAATTCCCTGAGACTGACCATGCGCAAATTCTATTTCACAAAGGAGGAGGCAGAAGGGCGAAATTATTCAGAAAGGACCTTCGACGTATTCTGGCTCACCATACTGTTTCTGGCAAGAAGCACCGTCAGTTTCTCCAGAAGAATGGGATACAGGATCATGAACAGCAGCATAGGTGCGTATATTTTCTACATAATGATCGCATTCTCCCTGATGATGATTTACGTCTCCCTTTGAAAATGCTGTAAAAATAAATATAGAGTTAGAGAATCCCACACACCAGAGCAGGGGTTGTCGAGATTGGTCAAAGGCGCCAGATTGAGGGTCTGGTTTCGTAGGGATACGAGGGTTCAAATCCCTCCCCCTGCATTCCTATAAAAGTTCATGTCAGTTACATGCTCAACAGTGTTTATGATGTGTTTGTTTCTATTCAGTTAGATGGTATTTTATTCATATTTTAGCAGAATCATCATCCCTTTTGGGAGACTGTCAAATATCAGTTGACTGTCTATGATGCCGGCAGGATGTTTTCTCCAAACCATCGTCCGTTTTGAGCAAGTTCTTGAATAGTTCCGATCTCACTAAGAATTGTTGCGCACAGACATTATTTGTATCGTTCATAATGGGATCGTTGATATATAGGAATATTGAGGAGCTGTTACTCTTCGAGAACCTCATGATTATGAGATAATCTGAATACAGGTCTCTCAGAGGGTTAATGATGATGTATTTGATCTGAACATTCTTCTTAACACTGAATTTTCGTGCCATCATGGGTCACCATAAACACCGGATTGTGGAGGAGTTTCAAAAAAGGCTTGTGGATTTCCTCTTAAACTTCCCATCAAAGCTCCCTTCTCTGAAAAGGTTTTATACCTTAGAATAGATCATTATCAGCTGTCTTGAACCAGAATAGACAAGAATAAAGAGGAAATTGAATTCAATGTTTAAACAACCCAATTTTATTGGCTCTGATTCCACATTAGCGAAAGAACTAAAAATGTCAACGGTAAATATGTTCAATAGAGTTCCTGACGAGAGTCGCAACAGGAACCGTGCAAAGATTTTTGAACGGTATAGTAAGAAAATAAAAGAAAGAGTCTTGTCACGCTCTGACGAATTGATTGACGCACTCACAGACTTGGTCAAAGATTTTCCAACTGAAGCTGAAATAAAGAAGGCTGGTGACCTTCTCAAAGAAGTGCTCGAGGCCAAAGATGAAAAAGAATTGTCAGAAACTATTGCCAGTCTCGAAAATAGTCTAAGCCAATCTGAAAAAAACGCAGTTCTTAAAGAGGAACTAATTCAACTGAATAACACTATCAAGAAACTCCTGAAAGAAGCAATGAAGTTCAATTGGTCCGATATAGAAGAATCGGAGGCGGAAAAAATATACTCCTTGTCTCAGATCTTATCAATGATTAATACTATTATCGATTCTTTGTTGATGGAGTTGAGAATTAACCCTGAGTCGGATATCAATAATGGTGTATCTGCACTCTTCTACCTTACGCTAAGAGCAAATGCTTATCTGATAAATAAAATTCAAAGGGAATCTCTGGATAACACAATATCTGCTGTTCAGGCCTTCATATACAGCCACGCTACTTACCTTGTTGCAAATTGAGGCGGATCTTTTGTCTCTATTTTTTCCTGATACTTCAACTCTGATTTCGTTGTTCGACGAATACGAGCCTCTTCATAGCAGAGCAAGCGAAGTTATTCGTAAATACAAAGTCGGTGAAGTGTTCGTGCCCATGAGTGTGCAGGCAGAATGGCAAAGCAGGGTTGTGAGAGAACACAAACAACTCGTAATGCAGACAGTTATAATTCTTGACAGAAAACGCAAAGAAGAAAATGAATTCATAACTCTCAGCGAATTCAATACTGCAGTTGATAACGCTGCAAATGGAATTCGAATCAAAAAAGGCATTGAACCAAGAAAGCTAGACCGTGCCAGATTTACACTACAGAAAGAGATCAGAGATTTCTATAAAAACTCATCAGGAGTAGTTGTGGACAAGAAATTGATCGCGGATATCAAAGAATACATGATGAAATTAAGCTACAGTTTCTATGAGAGGGGGACGGCAGTTATATCGTTTCTTGTTCAGCATGGTTACAGTCATCCAGATATCCCGGACGAAATTGAAAAGAAGGTAAAAATTTTCATTTCACAACAAAGAATCGATATGGAGACTCAGGATGCCATGATATTGAGTGATCTAATTCGCTACGTCGCAGCAGATGGAGAAGTATATGACTTTGTAGTCGGAGATAAAGATTTCTACAAGAAAGGACAAAAATATGTGGATTCCTACGATGGTGTTAAAGGAAGAATAAACTTTATACTGCTTGGGGCCCCTTTAAAATAATGCATTTCTTATGCGATTTTCTTATAAGTTCGGGTATCAGTAGAAACTTCTCAGTTCTGGCATTCTGAATTGCAATTACCTTCAATGTCGGCCGTTTCATTGCCACCTCATTAATAGATTCAGAATTAGTTCCTCAGCGTGATTGATTAGGACCATGACCTCGACGCCTCCGGCACCAGTCTAAGGACACGCAACTAAAGGATCTCAGTCTTGAACGCCGAAATCATATGATATTCACAAACGCCATGAACACCAAGTCATTTTTATTGTTCTCCAAGAGAACCAGTATTTTCTGTGGATTCCCCCCTGTATCCCTTTCTGAGAAATTTGACTATTTCCATCCATGAGCTTGACAGTATGGCTGCAATGATTATGAGAATCCATTCGTTGAGTCCAAGGGTTGATGTGTCTATCACCGCATGCAGAGGCGTATAAAGATCGACGGCAACAAGAATTGCGGCAATAATGATCCCCCAGCCAAGTATAATGGGATTTGAAAAGAATCCCTTCCTTATGATGGGCTGGTACTCGGTCCTCAGGTTCTGTGCCAGCACAAGCTGCGAAAGTGACCATGTCACGAATGCTCCCATCTGCGCCTGCAGCACATTCCCGTTCACAAAATACAGATAGAGGTACACAAAGGTCACAGCAGCAAATATCCCTGCAGCGCCTGCTGCTATTGAATATGTCATCTGCCTGCCGAAGAAGCTCGTTCTGTTTCCCGCAGGCCGCTTCTCCACAAGACCCGCCTCATCTTTTTCATAGAGAAATCCCCATAGAGCCCCGACATCCATGAAAAGTTCCATGATGATTATCTGTATGGGCAGAAAGGGGAACGGGATCACGAGTATGATTGGAATCAGCAGGATAGAGATCAGCGACATCTTCACCGTGATGTAGTACCTGATCCCTTTCCTCAGGGTGTACTGCATCTTCCGGCCCTCGAACACGGCCTCTGCAATGGTCTGAAAATTATCATCCTCGAGTATCATGTCTGAGGCTTCCTTTGCAGCATCAGTCCCCCTGATTCCCATTGCAATGCCTATCTCTGCCGCCTTGAGTGCAGGTGCATCGTTGACCCCGTCTC
>JAJYEP010000012.1 GCA_021785735.1 Thermoplasmata archaeon
ATGCACCGACAACACAGCTATCTCTCCCGGTCTATTACGGGGCGATATCGAGCATAGTTGGACTCAGTGACCAGTACAAGGCCACCATTTCACCAATGTTCCAGGGATCCGGGTCTTCACAGACTCTCTATGGAGCAGATTTCCAGAATGCATACCAGTTATCCCAGCTCTACCAGAAATATGGTTATCCGACAAACGAAACAATAGCCACAATACTTTGGTCAGGGACAAATTCGGCAGGACAGGACGTTGCACCTTTTGTTCCTTCTGATATTTCCTATTACTATTCCAATAACATCCCGTCAAACGAGCCGCAGCCAGTCGCTTACGGATATCCTATACTCGGAGCACCTGCTCCAGGACCCTCTGCTGCGAACGACAACACCCAGGCAGACTATGAGAGCACTCTCGATCTCGAGATGGCCGGGTCTGCTGCACCGGGTGCACATATAGTGGAAGTCTATGGGCCATCATCCACACAGTCGGATCTGGATCAGGCCTTTGCTGCAGTCCTCAACCCAAGCTACAACACTTCCGTGGACAGTGCGCTGTCGCATGTCGTTGCAATATCAAACTCATGGGGAGGAACGGATACGAACGACTCGACCTGGATGCAGTATGAACAGGAAGCAGCTGCCAGAGGAATCACAGTCCTTGCATCATCCGGTGATGATGGGGATACGAGCAGTCCTGCGCCCAGCTTCCCTGCCACAATGTCCTACAACAACTTCGGCACTCTTGCAGTGGGCGGAACCGCGACAGTTTTGACAGGAACAGCATCTACAGATGGGTCGGGCACAACCGGTATTCAGACCCAATCAGTCTGGTACAACACCCCAAATTCAGGCGACGGATCACAGGGAGGAGTGAGTTCAATATTTGCTGAACCCTCCTGGCAGGCAGGATCATCAGATGCCAACGGAGTCATCACCGGAGCCTCCTCAACAACAGGAGTTTCTTCAGGCCGTGGCACTCCCGATATAGCTGCGGACGGTGCTAACATGGAGATCTATATAACCTACAGCGGATCAAGCAGCTATCAGGAATTGTGGGGAACAAGCATAGCCTCCCCCCTGACCGCGGGAGTCATAGCTGTGATGGATCATTCACTTGGAACACCTGAAGGATTCATAAACTCGCTGATCTATAAATTTGGACAGGAACAGTATTCCGGTACCTTCAGCGGAGCCCCAGCACTATATTTTGTGAGCAACGGATCCAACGGGGCATTCAGCGCAGAAAACGGATACAGCCTTGCGGTCGGATGGGGCAGCATCAATGCGTACAACTTTGTCAACGCACAGCTCGGAATAACCCCTTCTCCAAGCCCAACACCGGCACATTACACAGTCACGTTCACAGAATCAGGGCTGTCAAGCGGCACCTCATGGTCTGTGACCTTTAACGGAACCACCCAGAGCAGTACAGGTACCGGCATTCAGTTTTCTGCACTCAATGGAACTTACTCATATACTGTGGCTTCAGTAACCGGGTATACTGTATCTCCCTCATCAGGCTCCATTACGGTAAGTGGATCAGCGCAGACAATCCAGATAACGTTTACTGCCAGTTCGACATCGACCAGCAATAACGGAATCTTCTCGCAGGTTAACGCAACATCGTCCAACACATACACGTATAATCTACCAGAGGCAGAAAAATTCACTGTTGGTTCAAGCAGCGAGGCGATCAATTTTGTCTCTCTCTATCTTTCCGGAAGCAGTGGATCCGTGCAATTTGCAATAGGTACATCATTGTGGGGCACTAATGTAGTCCCCCTTACGACTGTCAACGTGAACAGCAACCAGATATGGTATAATACTACTATTAGTCCGGTAACACTTACAGGAGGAACTGACTATTATCTGACAGTTGAAGGCTCGGGCAGCATACAGTGGGGTTACACATCAACCCCATCAGTGGATCTGAATGCTCTCCAGGATTATTGGTACACTTCCCCACCCAGCAATGGGTTACCATCCGGGACTCCAACGCACGATAACTCGTACCCTGATCTGTACAGCATTGGTTATGCCTCAACTTCGACAGTGACGGATTACGGTATCACTTTCACTGAGTCTGGTCTTGCAAGTGGAACATCCTGGTCTGTAACATTCAACGGCAACACCCAGTCCTCAACCAGTACAAGCATTCAATTTTCGGTGCCAAATGGAACATATTCTTACACTGTCGGATCGGTAACCGGATATAGCGTTTCCCCGTCATCTGGATCAGTGACCGTGAACGGGGCAGCACAGAGCATTGGAATAACCTACACCCTACAGGACTATACCGTGACATTCACTGAGTCTGGTCTTGCAAGTGGAACATCCTGGTCTGTAACATTCAACGGCAATACCCAGTCCTCAACAGGTACAAGTATGCAGTTCTCGGTTCCAGACGGAACATATTCCTACACGGTAGGATCAGTTTCAGGGTACAGCGTATCACCTTCATCGGGCAGTATCGCGGTGAACGGTGCTTCGCAAAATGTTGCTGTTACATATAGTTCGAGCACCGCTTCAAATAACGGGGTATTCTCGGAGGTTATGGCAACATCTTCCAATACTTACTTCTACACCCTTCCTGAAGCGGAAAAGTTTACTATAGGATCCAGTAACGAATACATAAACTTCATAACGCTGTATCTTGAAGGAACGGGAACAATAACAGTGGGAATTGGAACCTCTCTATTCAGCAACAATGTGATTAACGTTGCTTCATTGAGCGTAAATCTGCCTAACGGGGGATTTGAGAACATTTCTGTGCCGGTCACGGAGCTTACAGGAGGAACACACTATTTCTTGAATGTAGTTGAACCATCTGGGAATACCAATGTGCAATGGGCGTACACCACATCCCCTTCAGTAGATCTTAACGCATTGCAGGATTACTGGTATAGTGGTTCTACGCTGGTGCACGACAACAGCTATCCGGATCTTTACCAGATTGGCTATTCAAATTCTGCAGCAGTGGTTAATGTGATGGTCATCCCGACTTATCATTACCAGAACGCTGTTTTAAACAATCTGCTAGGGCCGGGAAAAGTCAGCATGCTTTCTGTTCAGGCTGGAAGTTCACAACCGGTTAAAACTGCACTGCAGAATATGCAGGAAACTGTAAAACAGGTCGCAAACCATTTTTCCTCATCTTTTTTGTCGTGACGTTTTCTTAAGAAACACCAAAATAAATCACGACCATACCCCATTTTTCTTTTTTTCTGTTTACAAATTATCCGATTACAGTTATTTGTAAATAATAATGCGATACTTTAGAATATATTAATCGCATCACAAAGGGTGAAACCTGAATACGTAAAGGTTAACATCCCATCCGGCCCGGAATATCTGAGAATCAGAGAAACGCTAAGGGATCTGTCACTTCATACTGTCTGCGAGGAGGCGCGATGTCCAAACATATCCGAGTGCTGGGGAAATGGAACCGCTACGTTCATGATAATGGGGAAAAATTGCTCGAGAGGATGCAGGTTCTGTTCGGTCACACACGGTGGTATGACAGAACTGGACCCTGTGGAGCCACAGAATGTTTACGACTCTATTAAAAAAATGGGACTTGATTATGTCGTCATAACATCGGTGGATCGTGACGATCTTGATGATCAGGGTTCAAATCATTTTGCAAGTGTCATAAGGAGGGCTAAGGATACAGGTGCATTGATAGAGGTACTTATTCCGGATTTTCGTGGAAAGGAGACCCTCATCGACAGGATAATTGATGCCGATCCCGCGGTCATAGCCCATAATGTTGAAACTGTAAGGCGGCTCACTCCTGAAGTGAGAGATCCCAGAGCAGGCTACGATCAGTCGCTGAAAGTTTTGAGATATATTAAAGCAAGAAACCCATTAAAGGTTACCAAATCTTCCATTATGCTCGGTCTTGGTGAGAGTGATGAAGAGGTTTTATCAACCATGATCGACTTAAGAAAGGCCGGGGTTGACATCTTGACCTTAGGGCAGTACCTGAGGCCCTCTAAGAAGCAACTTGAGGTTCGGGAATACTGCTCTCTTGAAAGATTTAAACATTTCGAGGATATGGGTTATGAGATGGGTTTCTCATTTGTGGCGTCAGGACCTTTGGTCAGGACCTCTTACAGGGCACTTGAAGCTTGGACAAAACGGAGGATGTTGAATGGCGGATACTAAGACTGATAACAAGACTAAATTTATAAAGGGATACACTGCAATGGTACTGTCGAGAACGCTGGACAAGAAGATTGTCAATGCACAGCGTCAGGGCAGGGTGGGTTTCTATACTCCCACAATGGGCCAGGAAGCCCTTCAGATAGGCGCAGGAATGGCCCTGGAGGACCGAGACCTCATCTACGGCTACTACAGGGACGTGCCTCTCATGATTAGTCGTGGAGTACCAATAGAAACAATACTTAACCAGATATTTGGAAATAGTGCGGATATTTCCAAGGGACGGCAGATGCCGAGCCACTTTGGCGTGAAGAAATTCAATTTCATGTCCGTACCAAGTCCCGTGGCCAGCAATATGCCTCTTGCTGTAGGGGCAGCATATTCAATAAGGTACAAAAAAGAGAATAAAATTGTACTTTCAACCTTCGGGGAAGGTTCGACATCCACTCCGGACTTTCACGCATCCATGAATCTTGCAGCAGTTTTCAATGTACCGGTAGTCTTCCTCTGCGAGAATAACGGCTGGGCAATTTCTATGCCGGTAGAAAAGCAGACGAAGGTGGAAATATGGACAAAGGCAGCAGCATACGGAATGCGCGGTATCAAAGTTGATGGAAACAACATGCTTGAAACGTACGAGGTTGTGAGCGATGCAATCAAGAGAGCCAGAGCCGGAGAGGGTCCCACACTTATTGACGCAATCAGTTACAGGATGGGACCGCATTCCACTTCAGACGATCCCTCAAAGTACAGGTCACAGGAAGTGACTGAAGGTAGCGAAAACGATCCGATAACTGTAACAGAGAAACTGCTCAAGGGCATGAACTACATTGACGACAAATTTATTGAAAGCATAAAGGCAAAGACCCAGAAAATAGTTGACGACAAGTTCGACGAGTGTGAGAAGATCCCGCCTCCAGACCCTGCGACAGCTTTCCAGGACGTTTACAAGAACATGACCTGGATGCTCAGTGAGGAGGTCGGTGGTATACTATGACCACAATGAACATGGTTCAGGCAATAAATCAGGCCCTTTCCCAGGGCATGGCAAAGGATACCTCCATCATCATGCTTGGTGAGGATATTGGCACAGATGGCGGAGTTTTTAGGGTAACGGACGGACTTCTTTCCAAATTTGGCCCGGAAAGGGTTATCGACACCCCACTGGTCGAGTTGGGTATTATAGGCATGGGAATAGGCATGGCGCTCAATGGCCTGAGGCCAATAGTCGAGATACAGTTCCAGGACTTCATTTACACTGCAATGGATCAGATAATCAATCAGATGGCCAAGATCAGGTATAGATCCGGCGGCGAATATACGGTTCCCATGATACTCAGAACGCCATACGGAGGAGGAATCAAAGGCGGGCTTTATCATTCACAGAGTGGTGAAAGCTATTTCGTTCACACAGCCGGACTGACAGTTGTGACCCCGTCCAATCCATACGATGCAAAGGGATTGCTGATGGGTGCAATGAAAACTGACGATCCCATAATATTCCTCGAGCCCAAAAGACTTTACAGGACAATCAAGCAGGAGGTGCCTGAGGAGGAATATACAGTACCCATAGGCAAGGCAAATCTTGTTCATGAGGGTGACGATCTTTCTATAATTACGTACGGTTCCATGGTACCAACCGTTCTGGATGCCATAAGCAAAAACAAAGTGAACGCCGACGTTCTGGATCTCAGAACCCTTCTCCCGATGGACAGGGATGCAATCTTTAAGACCGTAGAGAAAACAGGTAAAGTCATCATAGTTCACGAAGCACCCAGAACTCTGGGCGTAGGGGCAGAAATCTCTGCACTTATTGCCGAGAACAGGATTGATTACCTGCAGGGGCCGATATTGAGGGTAACTGGGCCGGACTCACCTTTCCCTTACAGAATGGAAGACTATTACATTCCAGGAGAGAAGAGAATTATGGATGCAGTTTCCAAACTGATCAAATTGAGGTGAGAGAGAAATGTTTGAGTTCAAGCTACCTGACATCGGAGAGGGTGTTGCAGAAGGAGAAATAGTAAAATGGCACGTTAAGCAGGGGGACAACCTTTCTGTTGATCAGGACATGGTTGAGGTCATGACCGACAAGGTCACAGTTAAGATACCATCTCCAGTGGCAGGCAAAGTAAAGAGCATATCTGTACCGGAAGGGCAGGTCGTCAAGGTGGGTACAAAACTGCTTGAGATAGACGACGGTTCAACAGAAGTCAGGACCAATTTTGGAGAAATTTCCGGTCACGCAGAGGAAAAACATGCCGAGAAACCAGTTACAGCGGAAATCCCTGCACCAATAAAGGAGACTGCGGGAGAGAAGAAGGTACTGGCATCTCCGGCTATAAGAAAAGCTGCGCGTGATATGGGTATTGATCTTTCAAACGTTACTCCAACCGGCGAGAACGGTAAGATACTCATGGAAGACTTGGAGAAATACAAGAAATCCATAGAGGAGAAACCCCAACAGCCTAAAATCGAGGAGAAAAAGGAGGAGAAGAAACCGGAAAAGGTTGAGCTCCATGAGGGCGATGAGGTCTATGAGCCAAAGGGACTCAGAAGAGTTATATTCGAGAAGATGGCGAAGTCAAAGGCTGTTATTCCGCATTTCACCATAGTTGAAAGGGTCAGCCTGAACAAGCTCAAGGAGACAAGGGAGGAACTCAAATCCAAGGACAGTTCAGTCACGTTCACCCCGCTGTTTGTGAAAGCAGTCACACTTGCACTCAAGGAATTTCCAAAGTTCAACGCTATCTACCATGAGGCAAACAAGAATTATGTCATAAGGAAGAACTACAACATAGGAGTTGCTGTGGATACGTCAGCAGGCCTCACGGTGGTTGTTGTGAAGGATGCAGACAAAAAGACTGTTTTTCAGCTTTCCAAGGAAATTGCCGATCTTGCCTCGAGAGCAAGGGAAAACAAGCTGAGTCTTTCCGAAGTTCAGGATTCAACATTCACGGTATCGAACGTCGGAACAATTGGTGGAATAATGTCCACACCTATCATAAATTATCCGGAAGTTGCCATTCTGGCACTTCACAGAATGGAAGAAACTGCTGCGGGATCAGAGATGTTCATAACACTTTCCTGCGATCACAGGTTGATTGACGGTGCAGATGCTGCAAGATTCATATCCAGAACCAAAGAACTGCTTGAGAAGCCGTCACTGATCTTTGTGAGTGATTGAAAATGGAGTATGACACAATCATAATAGGTGCAGGGCCAGCTGGCTACGCGGCGGCCATAAGACTTGGCCAGAAGGGCAGGAAAGTGCTGATGGTGGAAAAGGAGAAGATAGGGGGTGAATGCCTGAATTACGGTTGCATACCATCCAAGGCACTGATTGAACTCTCGCACTCCATAGGATATCTGAGGGACATGCCCGGCGTGACCCTGAAGTATGAACTGGACCTTGAGGCGTGGCAGAAGTGGAAATGGGGGATGATCAACAAGCTCACCGGCGGAGTGGAGATACTCTGCAAATCTTATGGTGTTGAGATAATTCGAGGTATGGCCGCAATTGTGGATGCGAATACGGTAAGAATTAACGACAGGGACTACACAGGCGAAAACCTGATAATAGCAACCGGATCGATACCTTCCAGAATCCCGGACTTCGGCGATGTATGGTACAACAGGGAAATTCTAGACTTCAAAAAAATTCCTGAAAGCCTGGTCATTATTGGTGGCGGTTATATTGGAATAGAGATGGGAAATGCCTTCGCGAAACTTGGCACAAAGGTCACAATAATAGAGATGATGGAGACCATACTTCCCGGAGTGGACAGAGAACTCGTGAACCCTGTGGAAAGAACTCTTCGGGCAATGAAGGTCGAAATCAGAACAGGATCTAAGGTCACGGGAGTTACAAGGGACAGCATGTATCATGTGAAAATAGAGTCCGGAGAAATTTTTGATGCCGAAAATATACTTCTTACAGTGGGAAGGAGGCCCAATACGGAAGGTTTTGGGCTCGAGAATCTCAAGCTTGAGATGAATGGGCGCTTCATAAAAACAGATCTTCACAAGAGAACGAGCATTCCCAACGTTTACGCTATAGGCGACGTTTCTGGCGAGCCAATGCTGGCCCACAAAGCGTACTACGATGCGGACGTGGCCACGGACAACATACTCGGGGAGGAAAGGGAAGTGGATTACAGAGCAATGCCCTTCGTCATCTATTCCGATCCTGAAATATCCTATACCGGTTCCAAGGGAGAAAAAGTTTCAATATTTCCACTGGCGGCAAATGGCAGATCCCTCAGCATGAATGCAAATATAGGGACATACAGAATATATACTGACAAAAATGGCACAGTCACCGGCGCAGGCATTGTTGCGCCACATTCGTCAGAAATGATAAGCGAGATATCGGTTGCGGTTGAGTCGGCACTCAACGCTATGGATATTGGCATGACCATACATCCGCACCCGACGGTGTCAGAGGGCGTGAAGGAAGCCGCAGAAGGTGCTTATGGATATCCTCTCCACTTCAAGCCAAGTCGTTGATCTCGGGAGAATGGACTACGAAACCGTCCGGAAGATTCAACTGGAACTTGTCAGGCGGAGAAAAGGATCTGGTATCGGTAATTTTCTCATTTTTGTGGAGCACGATCCTGTATACACAATAGGAAGAAAAGCCGATCCCGCGAACTTTATGGGAATAAATCCAATAAGAACCGAAAGAGGCGGTGATGTCACCTATCATGGTCCTGGCCAGCTTGTCACATATATAATAATGGATATACGGAGAGATGGAAGAATAGATGTCAGGGGATTCGTGAATGCTGTCACGGAGAACTTCATTTCGGCAATCAGATCATTTGGTTTTGATGCACATCCTGGTGTCTCGGAGCCAGGCATATGGGTTGGAAACAATCCGAGCTGGAAGGTCGGATCAATAGGGATGGCCATTGACCAGTGGGTCAGTTATCACGGGGTCGCTGTAAATATATCAAAAGAAGCTGTGGATCCGTTTGGTGCAATAAGGCCATGCGGAATGGACCCGGAAGTAATGTCATACATCCAGGTGGAAAGGGCAGAATTCGTGAAAAGATTGACCGATCAATTCGGAAGTATGATGGGCAAGCTTATCCCCGTTGATAAGAACCGTCTGCTGTCAGTCCTAGATCTCTCTCCTGATCTCCCAGATTCTCTCCTCGATGCCAAGTCTCTTGTTGGCGACGACAGCCTGCACAAAGAAAAGCGATGAAAGCCTGTTCAGGAACTGCAGCATCAGCGGAGATGGCTTCAGTATAAGTTTGTACGAAACGACGAGCCTCTCCAGGTTTCTTGACTGGGTTCTGACTATGTGGAGGAGCGATGCAATCTCCGATCCGCCCGGAATTATGAAGAGCTTGATTTTACCAGCTTCTTTCTTCAGTTCAAGCGTACGCTCCTCAAGCCAGGTGAGTCTTTCGGGCTGAAGCGTTCTCCTTGTACCCTTTGTTGTGAATTCTTCGCCTATGGTGAAAAGATCATCCTGTATTCTCTTCAAATCATCCATTATGTCGTTCCACTGGCACCCGACCAAAGCAAGGCCTATGAAAGAGTTCAGTTCGTCTATTCTTCCCTCGACCTCAATGATTGGGGATGACTTAATCACTCTGTCCCTATCTCCGGTGTCAGTTTCTCCTGCGTCTCCTCTTCTAGTAAACATTGCTCATCATAGAAACATAGAGATCAGACACTTATTGGTTTCCGTACAATGACCTAAGCGTGAGGTAGCTTATGGATCCAATTATAATTCCAGAAAGCCCTATAAGACCCCAGAATATGATTCCAGCATGAATGAGGAAACCTAGGCCGTAAGTTCCCAAAAGGGGTGCCATAGGCACTATGAGCCCGGAAATTGCATAAAATGATCCAAAATATTCACCGCGTTTATCCTCAGGTGCAGCCTTTGCAATCACTGTCTGTGTGGAGGGTGAAAGTACGTTTTCTCCAATGGTGAGAAAAAAGGTGTTGGCGAAGAGAAGGGGAATATAGGAAGTAAGGGAATAAAAGAAGAATGCGAAGGAATATATGAATGAGCCGAGGGCAAGCCTCTTGAAGTCATGCCATTTCCGCAGAAGATTGTTTACAGGGATCTGGAAGAATATCACAACGATGCCATTGAAAGCATAAAGGAAACCTATGGTCTGGTCGCTTATCATGTATCCAGAAGAAAGGAAGAGCGTAAGCGTGGTGCCCCACTGCCCCGCAATGAACCAGATCATTGACAGGAGAATCACTATTATGAAGAATTTTCTGTCATTCTTTGGAAAAGAGAACCCCCTGGAGGTGCTTCGTGTTCCCGTGCCTGCGGGTCGTGTTTCCCTGATATATTTGGCGTAAATCATAAAAACGAAAACACTGACGAAAAATGGGACTATAAATGCCCATCCGTAGTTGAACTCTGCAAGTATGCCAGCTACAGCAGGACCGATCGCAAAACCAACATTCGCACCTATTCTGTTCAATGAAAAAGCGTCGAGTCTCTCGGATTCCTTAACGACGTCAGTGATGATTACCTGATCCACTATCCCTTCAAGATCGGCCAGAGGGAAGATCGCAAGGAATGCTATGAACGCATATATGTTTGGGAATTTCAGAAATGCAGAAAGTGAAAATACCAGAAAAAGAGCAGCAGAAATCGGAGGAAGGAGCAGACCAACAAATCTTCTGCCAGCCCGGTCGATCAGGTTACCGCCATAGATACTGAAGGGGAAGGAAATGATAGTTCCCAGAAAGAAAAGAATGCCTATGGTGAAAAATGAGGTATCATAAAACCTGTGGAAATAAATGGGGGCAAATACCCATACCATGGATCTTCCCATTACTCTCATCAGCTGGGAAGCGGTAACAACCATCACGATACGGTCTTTCATCAGACCGAAAGTCTTACCAAAACCGAAAAACCGCACTTAACGGTATTTGAAGCCGAGAATAAACCTTAACTCATTTTTTTAGAATATGGAAATTCAGGGCTCTAGATGAAAGCTGAGCCTCTTGTTCTGCTTTCCCTTGCTCTCAATTCCATTGATGATAATCCTACCTACCTCTTTTGTATTGGACACATGAGTTCCGCCATCGGCCTGGAAGTCAAGCCCCTCAATATCGACAATCCTGACAGTCTCAAGAGACTTCAGCAGTTCCCTCCCGGGCGCAGTTCGTGAAAGATTGGGAATCTGTAACGCCTCATCCCTTGTCATATATCTCACACTTACGGTCCTTGCTCTAATAATCTCCGCGTTTGATTCATCCACGAATTTCTGTGCAGTGTCCATGTTGAAGTTCTCAAGCCTGAAGTCCACCCTTGCCCTGTCAGGATAAAGCTGGCTGCCGGTTATGCTTCCCTCTACCCTGACCATCCTGTTCACCACGGCGTCTATGATATGAACTGCAGTGTGATATCGCATTAGGGAATAGCGCCTGTTCCAGTCAATCTCTCCTCTCGCTTCAATGCCTGAAGCAAAGATAGAGGGATCATCAACTATGTGATAGACGTCATCTCCCTGTTTTCCGACATCGATGACATTGACTGTCCTTCCACCCACTGTAAGAGAACCAGTATCGTTTGGTTGTCCTCCTCCGGTTGGATAAAACGCAGTTTTTTCAAGGAAAATTTTGTTACCGTCAGAACCCGTTACCCTTGAGACAAAGTTTCTCGTGTAACTATCCTCGTAATACAACTTGATGGTCATGATGGTGTATTTCCTCATGTTATAAATTGAATGGCTGAAATTTAGTTTTTTGGAAAGACATTTAAATAAACCAAAATTTAAACATAAGCAATCAAATATGAGTAACAATCTTTAAATATCATAATAAAATTTAGAGGGGATTACAATGGCAATGATTAGAGAATCAGATGTTAAGTACCTGATGGACGAGTTCAACAAGCACCTCAAAAACGATGTGGATCTTGTAATCTTTTCGTCAGGGAGCGCTGAATGCAAATACTGCAAGGAAACTGTGGAACTTGCCAAAGAGGTTTCAGCCATAAACAGCAAGATTAAGCTGAAGGTATACGATTTTGATAAGGACAAAGAGCTGGCTGAAGAATACGGAGTCACAAAATTCCCCGCGACGATAGTAGCAAGGGCCAATGAGAAAGATGGGAGAATCAAATATTATGGTATCCCGTCCGGATACGAATTCGGATCGCTCATTGAGGATCTCAAGACGGTCTCAATCGGCGAGGCTGATATATCGTCAAAAGCAATGGAATTAATCAGCAAGGTGGATAAGCCGCTTAAAATAAGGGTATATGTAACACCGACCTGTCCATACTGCCCCAAGGCAGTGGGAACTGCACACAAGTTTGCACTGGTTAACAAGAACATAAGCGGAGAAATGATTGAGTCGGGCGAGTTCTACAGCGAAGCCGAGGAAGTTGGAGTATCTGCGGTCCCTCACATAGTGATAAACGATTCTGTTCAGTTTCAGGGTGCGAGATCGGACGAAGACTTTGCAGAATATGTGATGGAAGCTTTCAAGCACGCGTAAACTTTTAGTGCAAAGAATTTTATCGAATACTGTCATCTAAACAAGATGACAGCTAAAGATATTTTAACAGAAATTGTGAAGAAGGCTAAAGCTTCCACTGCCCTTGCGACGGACCTGAAGGGAATGGAGAAATCTTTTCAGTTCAGCACCACGGAGGGCTCCAAATTTTACGTCAAAATTTCAGGCGGTAATATCGATCTTTCTGATGGTGAAATCCAGAAGCCAACTGCTGTAGTCTCTGGCAGCGATTCCACGCTGGAAACTCTTTTCATGGGAAAACTGGATCCGGTAAAGGCATTCATGTCCGGCCAGATCAAAGTGTCAGGAGACATTTTCTCTGCACAAAAACTGACAGATATAATCAAGAAAGCCGGGAAGTGAACAGTTTTGGAAATCAAGAACGTGACAATTGTCGGATCAGGGCAGATGGGTCATGGAATCGCAGAGGTATTTGCACTCTCGAATTATCATGTATTCCTTGAGGATGCTTTTGAAGACGCCCTGAAGAAGGCACAGAAATCAATAGAGACAAGCATGGAGAAGCTTGTAAAGTCCGGAAAGTTAAAAGAAGAGAACAGATCAGCGATTCTTTCCAACATAAAATATTCGTCCAACTTGGAGGAATCAGTGAAAGGATCAGACCTCATTATAGAGGCTGTTCCTGAGATAATGGACCTGAAGAAAGACCTGCTCTCAAAAATCTCTGAATATGCAAGACCTGACGCAATCATTGGAACCAACACCTCAAATTTCAGGATCACCGATCTGTCCAAATCGGTGAAGAACCCGGAAAGATTTGTGGGCCTCCATTTTTTCAACCCTCCAGTTCTGCTTAAACTTGTTGAGGTCATAAAGGGCGAGAGTACCTCGGGAAAGGTGTTTGATGAAGCATTTGCTCTCATGGGCAAGATTGGAAAGACCGCCATTCGCGTTTTTAAGGATTCTCCGGGATTTGTGGTCAACAGGATAAATGCTCCAGAAAGCCTGCTTTTCTGCATCATACTGGATAAGAAGATTGCTTCGCCAGAGGCTGTGGACAGGTTCGCTAAGTCACAGGGGCTTCCCATGGGACCTTACGAACTGATGGATTACGTTGGAATAGATACTGTAATTCATTCCCTGGAATACTATGCCGAAGCCTTATCTCCAGAGTACGGTAAGTGCAAGGCATTCAAACAGAAATTCGATGCAAAGGAACTCGGGATGAAAAGCGGGAAAGGCTTCTATGTATGGGAGAATGGAAAGGCCAAGATACCCGACGTGCCTCCAACAGACAAACTTGATCTGCTGGACGTGCTGGCAGTGGAGATCAATGAGGCCGCAAAGGTTGTTGAGGAGGAGATTGCTCTTCCTGAAGACATTGAAACGGGCGTGAAGCTCGGAATGAACAGGCCTTTCGGTCCGGTATCCGTGGCACAGGGCCTCACCTCTGCAGAGATAAGGAAGAAACTGGATCAAATACATGAGAGATTTGGTGCAGAATTATTTGCTCCAGCAACATCTATTAAAGAAGGAAAATTGAGGGAACTATTCTCAAAGAAGGAATTCCAGAAAGCTGCGAAAGAGAAGCCACAGACACAGCCATCAGCGAACTCAATAGCAGGATCAACCACTGGAAAGGTCTCGCTTGAGAAGAAGGGAAAAGTCTCGATTATTACAATACAAAACCAGCGGCTCAACCTCATAGATGCGCAGGTTCTGCAGGAACTTGAAAGGACAGTGGATGAAATTGCAGACGACAGAGAAACACTTGCTGTAATCATACGCGGAAATGGCGGTATATTTTCTGCGGGCGCGGAACTGAGCCAGTTCTTCAACGGATCAAAGGACTTCATGGAATTCTCCAGGAAGGGACAGAAGGTATTCAAGAAGATACAGGAGTCGCCAAAGATATACATAGCGCAGATTGAGGGTTATGCACTTGGCGGTGGATTTGAGTTATCTCTCTCGTGCGACATGCGATTTTCTACCGAGGATGCTCTGATAGGATTTCCTGAGGTCCAGAGGGGAATCTTGCCGGGATGGTCCGGAACACAGAGACTCGCCAGGCTTATAGGCATCTCAAGAGCTGAATACATGATTCTTTCATCCGAGAGAATAACCGGAAAACAGGCAGCCGAATACGGGCTTGTTTC
Source organism: Thermoplasmata archaeon (assembly GCA_021785735.1). Classification (GTDB taxonomy): domain Archaea; phylum Thermoplasmatota; class Thermoplasmata; order Thermoplasmatales; family Thermoplasmataceae; genus JAKAFX01. Next base: position 14,786 of record JAJYEP010000012.1, read on the forward strand.
AAAGGTCTTTCCAAAGAACACTATTGGCGATGAGACCCTGCAGTTTGCGACCAAGTTCTGTGAGGAAACAGCTCCTATATCCGCATATCTCTCCAAAATTTCAGTGAACAGGGGATATGATGGATCCATTGATGAGGGTCTCTGGATAGAGGCCCTGTCAATGGGCGTTCTTTTCTCCACCGACGATATCAAAGAGGGTGTCAGTGCATTTATACAGAAACGTAAACCAGAATTTCAGGGAAAATAAAAAATCCCCTGAAAAATAAATCTCAGATTCAGCCCGGCAGAAGGACCTCCTTTCTTGGCTTGAATAGCCATGCAAAGGTGATTGCCCCAAGCGCTCCACCAATAAACGGTGCAGTGAAATAAATCCACTGACTGAAAGCCGGGTTGAAAAGTATGCCCGACACAACAGCAGGTCCGAAAGATCTTGCAGGATTAACGGAACCCCCACTCACGGTGCCAATTATCATAACCTCAAACATTATGTAAAAACCAATTGCAATTCCGGCGAACCCAGTTCCCAGTTTTCCATAGTTGACGACCCCCTGTACAATCCACAGAAGGAAGAATGTCATTATTAGTTCGGCAATGAATGCCACAACGGGCCCCCTCGGACCGGGATAACTGGCCCCAAAATAAACAACATTCCCGACAGTATATCCGAAAAAGAGCAGGGCAGTGAGCGAAGCAAGAAGGGCTCCGGCGAATTGTGCAACTATATATGGCAGTGCGTCTCTCCTTGGCATTTTCCCAGAAACAAGCAAACCCAGGGTTATGGCAGAATTGAAGTGACCTCCGGAAATGTGACCCAGTGCGTAAATGCCTCCTATTATAGCAATCGCAAAACCTATCGCGTTGAAGAAAAGCGTCATTGGTCCCCATGGGATCCCAAAAACACCGACCGCCACAATTGCACTTCCCGGTCCTCCCAAAACAAGAAGATATGTCCCAGCAAGTTCAGCTGCCAGTTTTTGGCTCAGAGAATATTCCATCGCTAGCCAACCCCCATTATGCCAATGTTCTTTGTCCATCTGATATATGCTTTCAAAAGATATGTCATACGGGAGAAACATCAGTACCGATATAAAACCAGAGTTTCTTGTAAGTGATCATCCATGCTTCCGGCGAACCTCAGCCTGTATTTTCCGAAACCTTCTCTCCTGACGCGGCCTCGATGGTCTTGCCCACTGTCTCCGGGGCCAGAGCCACTGAAATGAGAAGTCCTGCTAGGCATGCCAGAAATGCGACAAAGAAGGCCTGGTATGTTTGGAAGAGTGGGAACAGGAAAATTCCGGCTATGGCACCTATCCTTGAAACCATGGTGGCAATACCCTGCATTGTGGATCGGATATCCGTTCTGAAAATTTCAGTGGGATAGAAAAGGGTCACCGCCCCAATCCACTGCTCCATCATTACGAACAGGAAGTAGAATATTACGACTGGTGTACCGGTGAGCCTGAAGACTGTGAAAACAAGCAGCAGCACAGTCATGGCGAGGAAACCCGCAATTGTTAGAGGTCTTCTTCCAATCCTGTCTATTATGAGTATTGCTATTATGTATCCAATAATGGCTCCCACCGAGATAAGGGCTCCAAAAACAGAGATCTTTAGCAATGCCACGACAAGGGAATACCTCCCCGAAAAGCCCAGCAGAACAAACACCGCGTTTGGAAAATAGAATCCTACAGGGTACGAAGCAAGATCAAACAGGAACCATGCAGAAAGAACAAAAAATATGGAGAAAAACAGTGATATCCTCCTCACTGGTCTGGCGCCGGTTTCTACTGATTCGGATCCTGTTCCCTGAGCCCCAGCAATTCTTTCGATGCTTTCCACAGCTTCCTCCGGTCTTCCGTGGGCCTTCAGCCACCGCGGACTTTCTGGAATCCTGAATCTCAGAAGTATGATCGGCACAGCGATGAGTCCGCTTATCACAAAAAGATATCTCCAGTAGAGGAGTCCCAGTGAAGATATGAGGGCATACGAAATGCCGTTGGAAACGAGTATTCCTATCCAGTAAAATCCAACCATCAGCATCAGTACCTTGCCCCTCTTCATTCTCGGCGAAAATTCAGAAAGAATTGTGGAACTGACGGGATAGTCCCCGCCAATGCCGATTCCAAGGAGGAATCTGAAAGCAAACAGTTCGTACCAGTTTGTTGCAAGGCCTGCTAAAATACCAAAAACAGCAAAGAAAACAAGATCAAGGGCAAATACCAGGTTTCGCCCATACCTGTCTGATACCAAACCTAAAGCAACTGCCCCTATCCCCATACCAATGAACGAGGAGACATTTATGAGAAGATATTCCAGCTGGGTTTCCGCAAAGAGATTTTTTAGAATAAGTTCATTAACAGTAGATATCTCATTCAGATCAAAACCATCTATGAAAAGTCCCATAGAAGCAAGCAGCATTATCGCTATGTAAGCCGTTGTTATTCTTGAATTATCCAATTTGCTGAAAAAGCCCAATATTTCACCTGAATATGTTCCACTCCATACAAGGACTGGCAATATTAGAAACGGCTCTGTTTTACTGTTTACTTATGAGGAATCGGTATTTAATTTTAACTAAGCAAAGGGTGCATTCCAAAAGAAGGCAGTAGAAATTTGATATTTTACTGGTTTCCGTCCATGGCCTTGAATATATCATCGTATGGATTCTCGGAGGCCTTCTTCTCCTCCTTGACACTCGCAGCTTTCAGAATATTGTTTTTCTTGTACGTCCACTGATTTATTCTCCAAGATTTTCCACGTATGATGTTGACCTCTTCTCTCTTTGCTTCCAGAAGGCCGTATTCCTCAAGATTGTAAAACACATCTCTCTCAGCAGCCGAAAGCATGTTATCGAGAACATAGTCCTCATAACCAAAGAAGGAAAGAACAAAATCCGAAAGTTCTTCTATATCGTGTCGGGCCATTCCTTTCTTGCCATAGACATTATCGAGAGCTTGGATTAGCAAATCCCTCGTTATGATAGTCATTAGCAATCCGGTCATTATGTCATTATCTTTATTAAGTTTTCTGAACAACTTCGATTATGGACCTAGGACCAGCCTTTATTTTTAATCTGCCGGCAATTTCCGTTATACTGCCTTCAGCAAGCTTCGTCTTCCCGGACACAGTAAGGTTTCCCTTGGTCACTCTCATTATGCCGCCTTCATGTTCCATCTCCAGTGTTTCACCGGCATAGATATCGTAAGTACAGAAAGTGAAGCTCTTACCAGAGAAATTTGTTTTCAAATTGCCCCAAAGCATATCAACCCTCCCCTCGTAATAATTTCTGGCAGTCTCCAGGTCCTTGTCACTGTCAATTCCTATCCAGAAAGAATCGTCATGGAAGATCCCGGCAAGCCCTTTCTCGGCCAGAAGGGGGAAAACGGTTGTTTCAATTTCCTTTTCCTCATACTCCTTCAAAAAGTAAGGGTACACATCTTTCTTAATGTAGTATAATCCAGAATTTATGAGTGTTTCAAGCAGAGGCTTCTCCCTGAAGCCGGTAATGCGGTTACCGCTTGTTTCGATAATACCATAAGGGCTCCTCATTCTCGTGGCTTGAATTACAAGGGAATAGTTGGAGGTCTCAGAGAACTTGATGAACTCATTTATGTCTATATCAGAAACGGTATCCCCGTTTCTCATGATTACATCACTGTCACCTGCGACGCCTATGAGATTTCTCAAGGAGAACAGTTTACCAAGTGGCTTTTCTTCAGGCAGATACACAAGTTTAATTCCGTTCCACTCTTTTCCATATCTCTCCTCGATGACGCTGCCCAGGTAGCTGGTTAGAACATATACCACATTTATACCCGCTCTCTGAAAGTCCAGCAGTTGCCTGTCCATTATGGTGTAATTTTTGCTTATCTCTATCAATGCTTTGGGTATCTTGTCTGTCAAAGGCCTGAGCCTCTTGCCAAACCCCCCGGCAAGTATAGCGCCTATCATTGAAATAGAGTATTTGCAGCAGTAATAATATCTTATCCCTAATGGCTGGAAATAATAATCATATGGTAGAGGAAAGAGACCGTGAGGATGCTTTCGGAAGCATAGAATCATGAATATCAGTGAGCGGTGAAAGTGGAGCGATAGGTATAAAAATGGCCTTGCATAGCATGTATGCAAAATGATCAAATCACCGGAAAAAATAGCAATGGAAATATGGACATCCCTAGGAAACAGGAAATTTCCGGAAAGTTACTTGAGGGACGGCGAGGGAGCGAGAGAGGTCTCACTTGCTGTCGCAGATGAGGTGATAATGTTCAGAGAGAATGAATTTGTGGAAGTGATGATTGGCACGGAGAGATACTATTTTCTGAAGGCAGATGAGGCAAAATTCATATTCTATTCGGCAAAGAGCGGAGCGAATCGTACAACCGTACCGGACGATGACGAGATGAAACGCTGCATACGGGAGTTCGAGGAAGACCTGGACCGGTGGTCCAAGGCATTGAGGAATGCTGCAAAAGAAAACGATCTAAAGCCAGCCGACTATCCATTCCTGATAAGATCATTTGAGGAAATATCCGGAATTAAAGGACTTCTTTGAGATTAAGGCAATTTTCATATACCCGTAATGTGATAGATAAGAAATTATGGAATTCAGAACAACAATGAAAATTCCCCCAACGCTGTGTGTGAAGTGCAGGGGGGCTAAAATGCTGTGCGGGCTTAGCTACTGCCCTGTTTCCATAGGAAACCTGATAAGACCTAAATTCGATGCAATCAAGGGAAGAGAGCTTAACGGTTCTTCACCGCCCAGTGTATTCATTGGCAGGTTCGGTTATCCGAAAGTAACTATATATCCTTCCACACCACCTGTCCACGGAGACACTTCTATATATGAAAATCCTGCTTTGTGGCTGAACATGGATCTGGAGGAATTCCTTTCAATGAGGCTGTCCATAATGAGGGGAGGGAGGAATATCTCGGTGAAAACTGCATCCAATCCGGATGATTTTCTCCAAAGCATTCAGCTGGTCGGGCTATCCGCTAAACCCACGGAGGTTGAGATGGTGATGGATCGTTCATTCGACGGAAAGGATGTCGTTCTCTCGGAATATTCTCCGCCAATGGGGCCCTCTGCTCCCCTGAGCAAGATCAGGATCGGAAACGCTAAACTTGACAACGTGGTGGAGAGGGTATATGGAGACACAGATCTAAGGAGCAACGAGGCCATGAAAGTCCTCTACGGTTCAGGCGTTGATGTGTCGAGAATAGCCAGAATACTGAGCCTTGGTGCACTTGGCAAGGAAAAAGACAGGAAAATGGTGCCAACAAGATGGTCCATCACAGCGGCAGACAAGAATCTTTCAGACCAGATTCTTGTCGGGGTAAAGAGGATGCCGCTGGTTAATGAATTCTGGCTTTACACAAGAAAAGTCAGCGGGAACCTCTTTACAGCGATCATTTCTCCCAGGCAATGGCTTTTTGAATGGGGTGAAGCCTGGTTCCCTGACACAACGTGGAACTATTTCTCGAACGTTACGGAAACCCAGATTGATTACGAGGGAAACAGAGGTAGGACAGACTACCCCGACATAGGAGGTTGCTATTATTCTTCGAGACTGGCAGTACTGGAGATGCTGGAGCGGGAAAGAAGACAGGGATCAGCAATGCTCTGGAGGGAGATATATCCGGGGTTCAACATTCCTGTGGGGGTATGGTACGTCAGGGAAAACCTAAGAGAGATGTTCAGGGGAAAACCTGAAAGGTTTCCGACATTTGCTGCCGCCATGGAGAGAATGAAGGAATCCTTAAGGGTACCACCGGAAAGATGGATAGAAAAGTCCATGATATGGCCCATAGAGATGTCGAGGGGCCTTGACAGGTTCATGTAAAATGAGGGAAATAGAGGTTCAGGAGATCGAAGTGAAGTCTGCCCTTGGAAAATCAGGGTTGAGGGAACTTGATTACTCATTGAATCCATACCTCGGATGCCTCCATTCATGCATTTACTGTTACGCAATGGACTTCACTAAGATTAGGCCGAGCGCTGACTGGGGTAAATATGTTGTTGTCAAAGTAAACATTCTTGATATTCTGAGAAGCGAGGTCAAGAGGAAAAGGAAAGGTATCGTCGGAGTCTCGACGATAACCGATCCCTACCAGCCGGTGGAGGGCAGGTTTAAATTGACCCGGGAAAGCATAGCAATGCTTGCAGATAATGGGTTCAGTGTTACGATACAGACCAAATCTCCCCTGGTGGTGAGGGATACAGACATCCTGGAAAAACACAGGAACAGTATCGACGTGGGGTTCACAATCACTACCACTGACAACAGGAAAGCCCGAATGCTGGAACCCGAAACGCCTTCTCCTGCATCGAGGGTGGAAGCTATCCGGAGGCTAAGGGAGAAGGGAATAGAAACATGGATATTTTTTGGTCCAATCATAAGGGGATTCAATGACACAACGGGCGATATAAGGGGCATGATCGAGGCAGCAGCAGAGACCGGATCACGGATCATCTATGACAGATACAATCTGTACCCCGCATCAGCGGAAAAAATGAAGTCCATGGCGGTCACCCGGAGTCTACAGGGAGACGACAGATGGTGGTCATCAACGGTATCAGAAATCAGGAGAATCGCAGATAAATCAGGAATTATCTGCAACTCCGAGGAAGAGGAATGGCAGATGAACTACAGGTCGAGATATGGCAGCTTTTTCTGACCAAAAACCGAGCGCAAGCCCACAGACCTCAGTTGTGGGTTAGCGAGGCAACCTTTAATAATATCTGCTATGCTCCTATCAGTAATGATTAAGGCTTTAAAAGTGCGTTTATATCCGAATGGACAACAGAAAATCCTGTTGGAGAGGCACTTTGGAGCTTGCAGGTTTGTGTATAACCACTTCCTTGAGGTCAGAACGAAATATTATGCGGAGAGCAAAGCACAGGGGCTTAACTATTTCAAGACTTGCAAGATGCTCACGGAATTGAAGAAAGAATACCCATGGCTTTACGAGATATCCAACCCGTCGCTACAGCAATCTCTGAGAAAACTGGACAACGCTTTCACTGCATTCTTTAGGAAAAACAACGACTACCCAAATTTCAGGTCAAAGAAGGATAACCAGTATTTCACTGTGCCATCAGGTTTCAGGGTGGATGGAAATAAACTGGTCATTCCGAAGTTTACGGAAGGCATCGCATACAGGGATGAATCCCCCATTCCAGAGAATATCAAGCAGATCATCATCACGAAGGACGTTGGCAGATATTATGCGTCGATACAATATGAAACAGAAGAAGAACTGCCTAAAGGCAATGCTGTTATAGGCATTGATATGGGCATCAGGGCATTCCTCACCGTATCAGACGGCGTGCAGGTCGAACCTCTGGATGCATTGCAGAAAGCGGAGAAGAAATTGGCGAGGGAACAGAGGAGGTTATCAAGAAAAGAAAAGGGATCTAGGAACAGGAAGAAACAGATAGTGAAGGTGCAGAAGGTTCATCAGAAGATCAGGGATGCAAGAACAGATTTCAACCATAAGGTATCGACAGCGATAGCCAAGCATTATGGTACCGTGGCAATAGAGGATCTGAACGTATCGGCCATGGTGAAGAATCACCATCTCTCAAAGAGCATAACCGATCAGGGATGGAGCCAGTTCAAGACCATATTGGAATACAAACTTGGTTGGAGAAGAGCAGATCTCATCGAGATAGGCAGGTTTGATCCGTCATCGAAGATGTGCTCGAAATGCGGGAACGTAAAGC
>JAJYEP010000013.1 GCA_021785735.1 Thermoplasmata archaeon
CTGACGTCTTCCGCATCGAGCCGGGACGGAGGATCGAACATTGATTTCCTGAGCAGGATAAGTGAAATTGCCCTGAACACTTTGTGGTTCTGGAACCCCAGTTCCATGGTTCTCAGTAACTTTTCAATGTCGCCACGCCTTTTTCCCGTGTATGATCGAAAGGCATTCAATAGCGAATCAGCATAGTTGCTGGTTTCAGGATTTATGAATATTGGATAGAGATTACCCTTGGACTTCTTTATCGCCATTAGCTCCGATGGGAACACCATGTCTTCTCCTCCTAGAAGTTCCATATTCTGAAGTGCCGGCAGCGAGTATTTCGTACAGGACACTCTTCTTCCCCGCAGACGGTCTGAGTATCCTGCCAAGCCTCTGCCTGAACTGTCTCACACTCCCCGATCCGCTCAGAACAATCGCAACCGAAGCATCGGGGACATCCACACCCTCGTCAAGTACCCTGGATGCAGCGAGTGCAAGAATCTCCCCACTCCGGAAAAGATCGAGATAACGTTTCCTCTCCCTAGCCGGAGTGAGATAAGTAATGGCAGGAATCAGAAATTCTCTTGACATCATATAGGCGGTCTCAGTGTCTTCAGAAAAGATGAGGGTCTTCTCACCGGGATGCCTGGAGAGAACATACCTCACATAATCAACCTTAGCCCGCGCACTGAAGGCAATCTCCCTAGATCTTCTCCAGGCAAGAAGAGCCTCCCTCCCCTCCGGATTCCAGGAACTTAGTATGAATCTCTCAAAATCCCATGGTCCTCGCATTGCCATCCTGTGTTTTCTTAGATAGTTCAGGAAGAGGGTTCGGTTGTCTTGGTACTCGGTCTCCTCCTCCGGAGTGAGGTCCACCGGTATTCTGACTATGCTGTAATTAGCAAGATAGTCAGAAAGCTCCTCGTATCCCATTTCCATAACCTTTCCGCCCATCACCTCTGCGAGATTTTCATGAAGTTTATCTGCTCTTTCAAGTGTTGCAGTGAGCCCCATCCTGAATGGTGATGCGAAAATTCTCGCGATCTGAATAAACTGTTCCGACGCAAGATGGTGAACCTCGTCAACCAGTAGAAACCGAAACCTGTTTCCCAAGGATTCGGCCATCAGGTATGCAGAATCATATGTGCAGACAGTGATAGGTCTTATCTCCTTCTCACCTCCGCCTATCTGGCCTATCTCCACGCCAAAGGTCTTGGAAAGAATGCTCCGCCACTGCATTATCAACTCAATAGTGGGAGCGACAACAAGGGTCGACGTCCTAAGTTTAGAAATTGCGTCAATGCCGATATGAGTTTTTCCTGCAGCAGTGGGGAGAACGATTATGCCGTTGTACTCGTTTTCAACCCACCTCCTGACAGCTTCCTTCTGATAAGGTCTCAATATCTCCTTGTGGCTTATTTCAAGGGTCTCCTTCAACGGGAAGACATTATCCTTCAGCCCCTTTATTAATTTTAACACCCTTGAATACATGTATGCGGGCGCCACATAGCTGCCAGTCCTGCTGTCAAGATCGAAATATTTATTTTCTTCCGGGGTACCGTCTGCAAGAATCAACAGGCCAGACTTATATCTGAGTTCAGGAACACCCATTTATGAACAGAATTTCAGACCGGATATAACCTTTCGTGGATCTGTTCATCAGAGAGTTATCCTAGAACGGAGAAAACAACTTCACTTGCTTTCAGGCGATGGCGGGACAATAAGGACAGGTATACTGCTCTTCTTGACGACCTCTGAACTCACTGATCCGAGGATGAGTTTTTCCATGGAAGTAAGTCTCCTCTTCCCCATGACGATAAGATCAGCTTTGAAATTATGAGCCGCAACAAGAATCATCTCCGCAACGTCCTTCTGCGGAACATCGAGCTCTTCAAAATCAGCATTTATGCCGTTTTCCCCAGCTCTTGATCTGGCGATGTCCATGACTTTTTCGGCATATTTCTCCATCTCTGCCAGATCGCTTTCGGTAGGCGGGACAATGTATCCATCGAAGGTTGGTGGAGGAGTGGAAAACGAGGGGAAAGCAAATACGATATCATATTTCTCGACAGATTTTTTGAGAGAAAAGGCAAAATCCAGAGCCTTGAGCGAGGAGTTTGTGCCATCGAAAGCTACCACTATTCTCATGTTATCACTAAATCATGTCTGCCAGAGATAAAAAATGTTCCACTAATTTTCTGACTACGCAAACTTCACGGATCAAACGTTGTATTTTCTGAACACAAGATTCTTGATCTGATCAAGTCCAACCATCCAGGCGAAAGTGAGGAAAAGAGCAAGCAATACAAATAAGGCAGGGATCGGGAAGACAAGTATGCCCCTCCAGGAAATCAGGGAGATGATCAGGATATCGAAGAAGGATGATGTGAGTAGCCATTTTCCTGGTCTTGAGGTCCAGAAATGATCCCTTTCTCTCACCATATATACTGTGAACTGGCCGGAGAAAACGAGGATGTCAAATACGAAAGTGTATATTGCCAGTTTGTCAAGGCCGTAATACAATGCGATATACAGAGCAACAAGCCCTTCCACCACAAGTGCCGCACCAATGATCGCAGAGGTAATAACAATGGGTCTGGTTCGCCATTTTTCTGGTCTTGAGGAGAATCTGGCATTATCCGTGGCTATGGACATCGTTACGAAATCATTGGCAAAAATAAGGAGAATGATGTCAAATGGTGTGGTCGCGAAGAAACCGAAGATGAAGAACGCAAACGTAAGGAAAAATACAACCTGAATAGTCTTGATGATCTTATTCAGTATGTAGGTAAGCATTCTCTGATAAATCCTGCGTCCTGTTTTTACCGATTCCACTATGTCAGAAAGGCCTTCATGGGTGAGGACAATGCTAGCTGAGGCTTTGGCAATATCTGTTGCATTGCTCACCGCGATACCAACCTCGGCCTGTTTGAGAGCAGCAGCATCATTCACACCGTCACCGGTCATTCCTATTATATGGCCTGATTTCTGAAGATCCCTGACGATATAGTACTTGTCCTCCGGATAAACCTGTGAAAAAATATCGCACTTCTCAAGCGATCCCACAGAATTTTTAACTTCGCTGAAAATGCAGGCTTTTGAACCTATGCCGACCTCGGAAGCAACCTCCGAGGCAATTTCACTGCTATCTCCGGTGATCATCTTTGTCATCACGGACAGTTCCTTAAGTTCTTTCATCAGAATCTTTGAATCAGCTCTGGGAGGATCGTGCAGCGGGATTATTCCAACAATCTCTTTTTTCTGTTCCTCCACTCCAACCGCAATAATCCTGTAACCGCTTTTTGAAAATTTTTCTATGTCGGTCTTAATTTTATCCGGATACTCAAAAGAGAGCATCATCACCGGGGGTGACCCTTTTGAAACCTTGATCTTATTTGTGCCATCCGAGATGGTGGCTTCTGTCATCTTGGTATGTGAATCAAAAGGCACGAAATTCACCCTCTGATCCTTGTTAACCGTAACCCCAGTTTTCCGGGCATATTCTATCACAGCATTGTCTATGGGGTCCTGGCTCGACTCATCAGAGGCAAACAAAGCATATTCAACAACTGTGCTGGCATCAAGATTATAGACGACAGGTGCTTCCGCAGAAATCCTGTTTTCTGTTATGGTCCCTGTCTTATCAAGACAAAGTATGTCAAGGGATGAGGCATCTTCAATTGCGGTGAGCCTGGTTACCAGAGCGCCTTTTCGGGACATCTCCTCGGCACCTATTGCCATGGCAATAGTGAATGTTGCAGGAAGAGCAACAGGTATTGAGGTTATTAGTACAACTAGCGAAAATGGAATAACCTGCGAAAGCGGATAGCCTGTATAGATAGAATAGATGAACAGTACCGCTACAAGTCCACCATCAATTGCAATCAGATACCTGACAATTCCAAGTATAAGCTTTTCAATATGCGACTCTGATTTTGCGCTTGCCACCAGCTCAGTGGTCTTGCCAAATAGAGTTGCAGATCCTGTGGAAACCACAAGACATGTGGACTCTCCTCTCTTCACAGTGGTTCCAGAGTATACGATCTGGCCGTTTGTTTTGGTTACGGGAAGGGATTCCCCTGTAAGGGAAGATTGATCAACATCTATTTCACCGTTCAACTGTTTGAGATCGGCAGGGACGACGTCTCCGGATCTCAAATGTATTATGTCTCCTGGGACTAGAAATGAGGCCTTAACGATCTGCCATTTTCCATCCCTCAGAACCCTGGCCTGCACACTAAGCCTGCTTTTCAGGAGCGAGACTGCATTCTGTGCCCTTGACTCCTGTGCAAGGCTGATTATGGAATTGAACACCAAAAGGAACAGAATGATATACATGTCACGGTAATCACTAAAATAATAAGTGGCAACAGCAGCTAGTTCCAGCATCCACGGAATTGGACCCCAGAACTTCAATCCCAGCTTCTTAAGGAAAGATTCTTTCTTGGGATTGACCTCGTTGTATCCGTACTTCTGAAGTCTGGCGTCGGCCTCAGCACCACTGAGCCCATCAGAATTGCAACCAAGCCTATCAAGAGCCTGGGGAACTGTCAGATCTTCGAATTCAGATTTCGTTAAAATCCTCTTTTCTATATTCTGCTGTCTCATAAAGTTTTTAGGCATGAAACGAGTGGAAATGCTTATTCTTTCAAAATGAATGGTAAAATAATGAGGCTAAACCTAACATATTAGGATAGTCGTTATTATATGAGATGGAATTGAAAAAAAGTGATCCCCGGCACTGGCAAACTCGATTACAATAAAACGCCGCTCCTTATCTTCTGGGAGACAACTAAATCGTGCGATCTGGCGTGCAGGCATTGCAGAGCTTCCGCAATAATGGAACCTTTGCCTGATGAAATGAACATTGAGGAATCAATCAGGTTTGTAAGATCGATATCCTCATTTGACGGAATGAAACCCATAACTATATTGAGCGGCGGGGACGTCATGAAGAAGCGTGGACTGAAGGAAATAATAGGAGAATTTAGCCGGTTACATTTGAAGTTTTCTCTCAGCCCGTCCGCAACAGAAAGGCTGAACGATGAAATGATACACTTCATGAAGGAAAACGGAGTTGCATCCATGTCACTTAGTCTTGATGGCTCAAACCGGGAGGTTCATGATCGTATACGGGGGGTGGATGGAGTCTTTGAAAGAACGATGAAACTCATATCCGATCTTAAGGCTGCCACGATTCCACTTCAGATAAACACCACGGTGATGAGAGAGAACCTCAGAGATCTTCCTGCGGTTTTGAAAACCCTTATTGAAAAAGGGATAGGCGTCTGGGAGGTTTTCTTTCTTATAACAACAGGAAGGGGATCGGAACTTCTCGATCTAACATCAGAAGAATATGAAGAAGTCAATAAATGGCTGTTGTATTCCACTTCCTACGGCATGCACGTGAGGACGGTGGAATCTCCAATGTACCGCAGGATAGTGTCCGAGTATAATTCCAGTGGAAGATTAGAAGGTGGCGATCTATACCAATATCTGGTTGACAGGACTGTTGATCTTCTGGGTTTGCCCAAAGGAATCCCATCATCGCCTATAGCCAACACTTCTGACGGAAAGGGAACAATATTTGTTGCGCACAACGGAGATGTCTATCCCAGTGGTTTTCTGCAGATGCCGCTCGGTAATGTCAGGGAGAGGAGCCTTAAAGAAATATACGCAGGAAATGATACGCTCAAGAGGATAAGAGATCCATCAGGCTATGATGGAAAATGCGGAATATGTGAATATAACAACATATGTGGGGGGTCAAGAGCGAGGGCATTTACCAGGACGGGAAATCCCTTCGGATCCGATCCTGCTTGTATTTATGTCCCCCATCAGATGACTGAAATAAGAGGGGGAAGCGTTGCCGTCAATTGATTGTGGTTTATCTCCTTCACCCGAGATTAAAAAAACGGGATCAAACACCAAGGTTCTGGCTGTATTCTTGTTCGGGCTCTTTTTAAGCATAATCAGGAACAGATCAAGAAGTAGAAAAAGAATTGATAACGCTGTCAATGAACCGAACATTCAGGAAAAAGAGCGGTCATCTCAACAGGTCAATGTTGTCTTTGATGAAAAAACACTAAATAAAAATAAATCAGCATGAGTGTTATCTATTGTAAATGAAAATAAGTTATACCATCGATATGCCAGATCCATCAACTCAGATATTTCAGATCACAGTCGAGCTGGAGGAATTCTCAGAGGAATCCCTTACGCTTGTTATGCCTGCATGGACTCCAGGTTCTTACCTCATAAGAGATTTTGCTAGGCACGTCAGGCACTTTTCGGTTACAGGCGAGAATAATTCTGTTCTGGACTTTATCAAGAAGGATAAATCTTCGTGGAAAGTCAATACATCAAATCAGCATAAGGTCACCGTACACTATGAGGTATATGCTCCCGAATACCCGCCAAGGGTGAGCCACTTGGACTCATCAGGTGCCTCAATTAACGGAACCAGCGCCTTTATGTACATAGAAGGGTACAAAGACCAGACGCTTGAGATCCTCATCAGGCCTTACGGTACATGGAAGATTTACACTACTCTGGAGAAGATCGCAGAAAACAGGTTCAGGGCAATAAATTATGATCTTCTGGCAGATTCGCCGATTGAAATTGGGAACAGCAGATTTATAGAGTTCAAGGCAGCAGGGAAGGACCATGAAATAATAATTCAGGGCCCAGGCTACATAGACGAAAACAAGCTGGCAGGGGATTTTTCAAAAATAGTCGAAGGATTTGCAAAGATGATGGGGCCCCTCCCGTACAAAAAGTACCAGTTTATCATTCATATATTCGCAGAGCCTGAGAGTACTGGTGCCCTTGAGCATCTGAGTTCATGCTCAATTGTTGTTCCCGTGAACGCATTTACAGACGAAAAGGGTTACGTGGGTCTCCTTTCAATCGCATCCCACGAGTTCTTTCACCTATGGAATGTAAAGCGAATAAGACCTTTAGAACTGGGTCCGTTCAACTACAAGGAGGAAAACTACACAAACTGGTTATGGTTCAGCGAGGGGATCACGGACTATTACGCAAAATTGAACCTGTTCAGATCCGGGCTGATAACAAAAGATCGTTATTATGAAATGCTATCAGAGGTGTCCAACATTCTAAATCTCCTTCCAGGGACATGGAAGACAACACTTACAGAATCATCATTTGATTCATGGATTAAGTATTACAAGCCCTCTCCTGACGGCATCAACAGCTACACATCATACTATTTGAAGGGCCAATATATTGGTCTATTTCTCAATATAAAGGTGGTGGAACTTACCAAGGGAATGAAGTCGCTGGATGATCTATTTCGCATTATGTTTGAAAAATACAAGAAAGATGGCAGAGGGTTCACCGAAAAGGACATCATCGGAACGCTGAAGGAGATTACCGGATCAGACTTTAGTGACTTCTTCCGTAGCTACATTAAAGGGTTAGAGAAAATAAACGAGGATTCAGAACTATCGAAGATAGGTCTGGTCAGAGTGCCTGCGGAGAAGAAATCGAAAAGAAAAACTTCAGGAATAGTGATCAGGAAAGAGGGAGAAAGGTTCACAGTTGGTGGCATCATGGAAGGTTATCCTGCGTTTAATTCCGGAATGAACCCCGGTGATCAGATAATCGCTCTGAATTCAATGCGATTTGTCGACGGTTTTATGGAAAAGCCACTGGAGAATAACAATGTTTTTCTTGACTCAATTTACGACGACGGTGCAGATGCGGCGACCTTTCATTACTTCCGCAACGGTTTGCTTGGAAGTGTGGAAATAAAGGGTCTCAGAGACGTATTTTCCGGAAGCAGAATCATGGAATCTGAACAACAGAATCTTGAGACACAGAAGCTCAGGACAAAGTTAATGGGCTTTTAATAAAGCGATGAACATAATAAAACACTATATATATCGATTTAAATTAACAGTTCCATAATGATCCTCATACTGGAGGAATACTTCAAGGACTATCCGACAAGACTGAAGATAATAGAAGGTCTTTATAAGCGAGGGATTTCTATTAGAAATGGCAGGTTTTATGTCGAGGATCTTGAGATTCCCGTAAGCGAAATTGCCAAGGCGTTCAACGTCAACAGGAGAACTGTTTACGAGACGGTAAAAGCAATAGAGGATACAAGTGCAGTGAGGGAGATCATGGCCTCTATCAGGCCCAGAATTGATCGGTTGACCATGTCACAGAAACTTGGGAACCAGATATTTCTGATGACACCCAGAATAGGTTGCTTTGGTTCTCTACTAAACAGGACATTTGACATACTGGGAAATCATGCGTGCAATCTTGTTGAAGTGGAAGGTTCCAATGTCAACAAGAAGGAATATGGTATCAGGCTGATCTTTCAAAGACCAGTTTCAAAGGCAATCGTTGAACAGCTTTCTTCTATACCCTTTATAGACAAAATGAAAATTATCACCCCTGATCTCGAATCCGAGGATGTGGTATGCAATGCATGTGAGGTCAAGACATGCCCGAACAAGCAGTCCTCAAAGCTTGAGGATCTGGAAAAGGTTCCCTAGTTATCATGCGATTCAGCAGGAAAAATTAACTAATTTGTGACATCAGTTATATTAGATTTACAGAAGATGAAAGATGCACAGAAAATGTTTAAATAGAGGAATTGATAATAGTAGCTGTGGAAGATCATCGGAGGGCCATATTAGTCAGACTCTCCGCCATGTTCATTGAAAATGGATTCAAGGTTTCCGATCCCTTTCTGCAGGGACTGGTCACTTTTGACTTGCTTGCGCGGAGAGACAGAGAAAAATTTGTGGTTAAGATATTGTACAATATCGACACGCTGAGAAGCGACAACTCGATGGAACTGCTGGCAATATCAAAATTCATGGACTCATCACCCGTGGTCGTCGGGGAAAGATCTTCTGGAGGATTGCTTGAGGATGACCTCGTCTACTTCAGGCACGGTGTACCAATAATGTCAGAGGAAACCCTCAGGGATTATGTTGAGGGTCAGAAGCCGTTCATATTTTCAGGGCCGGGAGGATATTACGTTTCAATTGACGGCAGGAAGATGAGAGAAATAATGGACCAGAGGGGATATTCCATAGGATACATTTCATCAAAGGTAGGAATCTCCCGCAGATCCGTATCCCTCTATGAAAACGGTAGTGCTGCCACCATAGACATATTCTTCAAACTTGAAGAGCTGCTGTCCGGTGAAATTCGTAGGGAAATAGATGTATCAGAATATGCAGCACGGTACAGTCCCCCTGCAGAAAGTATTCCGGAGCAGGACTACTTCAGGAGCGCCATTATAAGTCTTATGAAATCTGCCGGTTATGACATAACACTTCTGAAGAAGACTGCTTTTGATGCCATGGCACTTGATGCAGTCAAATCGCTGGTTTTTATGGGATTTCTGGACATGCTGGAGAATGCTTCAAACAAGATACAGACCATCAAGAAAGTCTCTGAGTTCATGGAGGATGAAGCCCTGCTTGTATCCAGAAAAATAGTGGACAGGGATAATATCATGGGATGTCCGGTTACAAATATAAACGAACTCCGATCTTTCTGTGAAAGGGGAGAACTGGTGGAACTTATTGAAAGGAAGAAAAATGCAAGATGATCTCAATATTTACCGATCCAAAGTCGAATGCCACAATTTATCTCTTCGGCGGAATTAAAGGACTCATTCGCGATGGCGACGATCTGAGGAACCTCCTTATAAGGGTCGAACCGTCTACCATACTGATAGGAATATCCCCGGAAGAGTTAAGGGGACTTTCAGAATTTCTCAAGGACCCCTTTGAGCTTTCTCTCTCTGATTATGAGATGATATACGGAATTGTCCTTTCGTCATACGGGGAGGTCATGACACCGGCTCCCATATTCACGGAAGCCCTTCTTTATGGAGAAAAACACAATATCAGGATGATTGCGCTTGACATGGATGAAGACAAATTTGGCGACAATTTCACCAGGGAGATCGGGACATGGTCCATGATACGGCACTCTGTGAGAAAGAGAAGACTTATGAAAAAGCAGTTTACAGGGGAGACTGCAGAGGAGTTTGTACAACAATGGAACGACAACATAGAGAGGATTGACGGTTTCAGGCGTATTGAGCAGAAGAGACTGGAGGAAATGGAAATCAATTTTGCCGAGTCGATGAAGACAATGAGCAATCAAACAGTTGTAGTTGTTGTAGAGTACGAGAAATACCCGGGTATGCATCAGTACTTGGAATCAATGGGCCTAACTGCTCACGAATCATGAATCTTCCCCTTGAATACTATGTATATTTCGCTGCTTCCACGTCTTGAAGCCTCAGGAGTGGTCATGCCGGAATACCTGAACTGTTCCTCCCATTTCTTCAAGAAAGTCTTTGTGAGGTCACCGTAAAACTGCTTCAAAATTACATTTCCGCCCGGTCTGAGATATCTCATTGATATATTCATAATTCTTTCATCCAGGAGGTACGAGGAAGCATGGTCCCTGCCTCTGTTTCCGCTGGTGTGAACCATTGCATCGGAAAGCACCACTGTGAAGTTGGTTATTCCTATCCGGTTCAGGTTCTCCCTCAGGATCGAGTCGAAATCCGGATTCATGAGGTCGCCTCTTATAAAATGGACATTTTCAATTGGTTCCATAGGGCTCAGATCTATTGAAACAATGGGGTTGGAAGTTATGCTCCTGACGTACTGAGTCCATCCGCCGGGAGAAGATCCGAACTCAAGTACAAAATCATCAATCGAGAGCATATGGAATCTTTTGTCGATCTCCATGAGTTTGAATGCTGCTCTGCTTCTGAAATTATCTTTCTTTGCCAGATAATAGAACCTGTCTTTTCTATCCGGCATTCCCAGCTTATTCTCCGATGTGTTTCTTGTAATCTGCCGGAGAAAGTCCAGCCGCTTGGGTTCCAGGCTTCAATGATAATTTCACCAGCCAGTACTTATAAGGGTCTTGGTTAACGAGTTCTGGTTTCGTGGCCAGTTCACTGTTGACTTCAAGCACTTCGCCATCAACAGGAGAATAAACATCTTCTGCTGACTTAACAGACTCTATTGTGAGAAGAACATCGCCTTTCTTTTTGATCTCACCCTTCTTCGGAAAGTCCACGTAAACAACATCTGTGAGCTGGTGCTGGGCATAATCTGTTATTCCTATAAAAGCAGCATTTCCCTCAGTTCTGAACCATTCATGTGTCTTTGTGTACTTTAGATTGTCAGGAACGTTGGACATGACTAAGATATCAGTACGACATATAAATATACAGCGCATACAATACTCTATGTGCATCCAGATTCCGGTCAGGGAACTAAAAAAGGAAAGAGAGGATCAGAACGAGAGCATTCATTGCGCTTGAATTTCTCGGGATTGAAAAGCTCGAAGATTCCATGAGAGATCTCCAGACATACAGATGGCTCAAAACAGTCAGGATCAGTCAGATGCATCTCACCATGAAATTTTACGAGGATATTACGGAAGATTATTCAAGGAAAATCTGCAATTATATCAAAGAGATGAAATACAATGGATTCGAAGCAAGGTTCAAGGGTGTTGACTGCTTTCCGGGAAGAGGTAAATGCAGGGTTTTTATTCTCACATCAGATTCTGACAACATAAAAGAAATCTGGAAGGATATCACAAATGGACTGGGTAAAGACAGGGAAGAAAGAGAAATGATCCCTCATTTGACACTGGGCAGGGCCAAAGGAATCGCCAACAGGCAGGAACTTGATCAGATCCTGAGTAAAAAAATAGACATAAGTTTGTGGGCAGACAGGGTCTCATTAATCAGGAGTGTACTCACGCCAGACGGCCCAAAATATGATGAAATTTGTACAACTCAACTTATATAGTAAGCCTTGTCGGCAGTCTTTTCGTTTTCTTTGCTATGCATCAGATTTTCCTCACTGAATTCAATGGCATAAAGATTTGATACCGGGATGAGTCTTAGAAATGATTTGTTCTCTATTCCCTTAACTCTGAATACTATAGCTCCCTCTTCACCAAGTATGGTGTATCCAACGTACTCACCCTCCGTTCTCATAGGGTCTTCTTTACCACTGTTCGATACAACAACGTAACTAGCTCCTTTTTTAATTTCTATCATATCCATATTTATCATACCCTCAATTGATTTTACTATTTTTGATAGTTTCAAACTTAACTTGAACGGCTATTCAGCAAAGGTTAAAAACATTTCCAAGCCAAGGAAGCAAATTGAGCGTGAATATCTCAAAATTCTTTACTAAATCGCTCTATAAGCAATGCAAAGAGAGGCTGCTTGAGAATGCGCCCCGATAATAGGACACCTTCTTGGCATGAAAGAGAACCTCTTCAACTAAAACTTATTATCTGATGATAATATTTAGAAAAATGTCACACAAGTTATTAGTTATAATAAGCTCTGGTCAGGAAAATAAGGAGAAAGCAATAACCGGTCTTATTTTTGCAAGGGAAATGAAAAAGAATAACAGGAGTGAAAAGGTTGGACTGATATTCTTTGGTCCCAGTGAAAGACTCATCGCAAGCGGCGACAAGGATATTGACGAGACTTTCAAAACAGTGCGTGAAGCCGGAATTGAGCCATTCGCATGTTCTGCTATTGCTAAGAGAGACAACATCGAGCCTATGCTTGCTCAAAGGAATATAGCTATGGAACCAATATCAAAAGTGATAGCCAGATACCTCGACGAGGGCTTTGTGCCTATAACTTTCTGAGTAAGGTAAGTTAAGCGTATCCTCTCGATGAAAGCTTGCACACATCGCAAGGTTAAAAGGTGATTGAATATTGCCGAAAGGATATAAGTGGTTTCACAAACAAGACTAGAGGAAATTCAGGGACTGATGAAGGACCTTGGAGAAAAATATCCTCAAACAATGGGAATATTTCAGCAGTTTATAGGCGCAGTCTCAGGGAAGGGAAAGCTTTCTGCAAAGGAAAAGGAACTGATCGCAGTCGCACTCTCACTCTCCGAGAAGTGCGAGTGGTGCATTCCATATCATACGAGGCTTGCAATAGAGAACGGGGCTTCGGATGATGAGATCGTAGAGGCAGGTTTCATCTCTTTGCTGATGTCCGGTTCACCATCGCTCATGAACATGGTTCTTCTCATGGACGCACTCAAGGAATTCAGGAAATAAAGAAAAAAAGAGACAGAAAGTACATTATTTCTGTACCCTATTTTGCACTTATTCCATTTTCTAAACTAGCAATTCCACTGCTGAAGAGTGCTTTGAGCGAGGAAACATCCAGACCCGGGAATAAAATTGAACGAATGTTGGGCGTGGCGGGATCCAGGCGCGCATGGATTATTTCATGAAGTTGAAAGGGTTGTTCAGTTTCTAGGCATATGAAATTTCAAAATCCTCTGAAATACAAAATGTTTCATGGTTCAACCGAAGATACTATCGCTTTCAGTTCATTTTCGTATTTTTCTGCAGTTTTCCCATTTCCACCAAGATAGTCCCTGTCGGACCTGGATACAAGAATCAAAGAAACCTCGGTCCCCTGTCCTCTGGATCGAAGGACGATCTTGCATGGAAGAAACAGTCCAAGGTCGTAGTTCTCACTGAGAAGTTCAATCGCAGCCTGTGGTCTGCAAACATTAATAATATAATATGGAGTAAATAGTTTTCCGGAGTTCTTTTCCACAATTTCCTTGACATCAACATAGGATAGA
Organism: Thermoplasmata archaeon; assembly: GCA_021785735.1. Classification (GTDB taxonomy): domain Archaea; phylum Thermoplasmatota; class Thermoplasmata; order Thermoplasmatales; family Thermoplasmataceae; genus JAKAFX01. The sequence goes on from JAJYEP010000013.1 coordinate 13,647, forward strand.
ACTATCCAGGATTGGTCTTTCAATTTCCTGAAAAGTTCTCCCATGACCTTTTCTGGACTGCTCTCAATAGTTCTGTTGTAGGCAAATTTATCAACATCTTTCATAATGCATCTCATCCTAATTCTGCTTGCTCTTTCTAATCTCCTTTAGCGCTTCCTGGTCCCTGCAGTAGAGATATGGGGCCAGATCAAGTGAGGAAGGGGATTTCCCAAGAGTCCTCCTGTAAACGTTTCTGAGGTTCTTGTCAACCTCATCACAGTAATCCTTCCATTCCACTCCAAGGGATTCAACATACTTCTTCTCTATGCCCGTGGCCATTTCGTGTGCATAAGGATATTCGTACCCCTGATCCGAGAGCCATTTCTCAGGGAGTTCATGGTGGAGACCAATGCTCTCCCTTGCGTCAACAACCTTTCCCTTAATCTCCAGTTTCTGCGGAAAATGTTCGTCCAGATAAACCGTTTTGCCATCGAGCGAATACCCGCCAGTATATTTTATATCAAAACTGGTACTGACTCTTATGGAACTCGCGTCCTTCAGTTTTTCAACGGTTCCAACTTTCTGCTTTTGAAAATAAACATCATTTCCCTGGAGGTCCACCTCTGATCCTTTTTTAAGATCAGATGAGCATATTGCATCAAGATACGTAGGATCCCTGTAATCTATGGCAATTATCCTGTATCTCCTCGATCCATCGCTGGACTTTTCCTCATTACATTCATACACTTCGAAAGGTACCATATCTTATTAGTACTTCATGGCTTATTTCTCTTATGTTTACTGACAGTCAATCACAACTATACTCAGCCTAAAAGGTTAATAATTTGTTATCAACAGTTCACTCTGTCCAATCCTTCCTGAACCAATACTGTTAATGGACCTTCTTGCAGGTATAACGTGAATATTGTATTCACTGTAAAGATCTTTAATTTCTTGAGAAAACGAATTGCTTAAGAGAAATTTTATTCCCCTTCCGGAAAGTTTTTTGCATACCCCTAGAAGCCTCTGCTGATCCTTCATGGAAAATCCCCCCGGCGTGTAGTCAGTGAAAAAAGAGGTACTTGAAAGTGGGAGGTACGGAGGGTCGAGATATACAAAATCACCCTCTTCAGCCTGATTACACGTTTTCTCAAAATCCTGACAAACTATTTCTATGTTGGTAAGCATGGTGCTGAAAGCCTTTACATGTTCAAAGCCTGGAAGGGCAGGATCCCTGTATCTTCCAAAAGGCACGTTGAACTTACCTGCACTGTTAACCCTCCAAAGCCCATTAAAACTGAGTCTGTTAAGGGCCATGAAGAGGATCGATCTTTCCACCTTCTTGCTGTTGTCTCCTCTTATCTCATTGAATCTCTTCCTTATCATGGAATAATAATCCCGGTTATTTTCAAGGCGAAACGACTTGAGAAAATCCAAAAGTTCTTCTGTGTTGAATTTCACCACTTGATAGAGGTTGGTCAATTCACAGTTCATATCGGATATTAAGCCTCCATTTAGAAGACCGATATTATAGAGTTCAACCAGGAGTGCACCGCCACCCACAAAAGGCTCAACATACCTGTTCCAACCCCACGGCACCAGGGAGATCATTTCACGAATGATCTGTCTCTTTCCGCCAGCCCACTTGACAAGAGGTTTCAGCATATGCACCTATGGTGAGAACAAGCTGCATTTTAAGGGTAACCTTTCTGAAAACTGTGGAGTGGATACAAATAGATTGTGATATGGAACAATAAATAGATGAGGCGGTATTGATTAATGTAAACGATAAGAAATGCAATCGCAGCCTAAAACAAATTTTTTATCCGAGATTGATAGAAGAATGAGGCTGCACGGAGAAATATCATTCGGATGGAATGATCAACTTCTTGAGGCCTCCAACAAATTCGGATTGACCTCGCACGGTTTGCTAACTAACCTTGGGGAGGAAACCGGCATCGTACATATCGTATCCTCTAATTTTACAGAAACTCCAGATATACGTAATGTATTGAAAACAATGAAAGCTCAGGAGAAAGCAGGTTTTTGGGTTGTAGAGGAAGCGATACCGGATAAATATGTCAAGGAATTCTTGCTCAAAGTGGCATCAATAAAGTCGGTCATTATAGATTCTGTGCAACTGAAATCTGGAAAAATCCATCTAAACTTCAGGTTTCACGAGTCTGATTTAAGGAACGTATCTGATCTGGTTCTTTCTACAATATCCGGACATAACACCGCGACTCTGGAGTTTCTCGGACGCTCTAAGGGAATTTACCATGATCTTTTTAGAATAGCGAGGGACATGGACATTGCAGCAATAGATATCAAGATGAGCGATGGGGAGAAAATATTCGGAGATCCCCTACTGTCTCCGCCATGGACAAGGGTCAGAAGGCATTTCGCATCTGGCGATCATGAAATGCGCTATATATATTATAGCGAATCTGGGACTGAATTGAAAAACGAGAATTTACACACCATCTCTAGGGAAGATTCATTGTATGAACTTGTTGCCTCAGGCGACTTGATAAAGTTTGTGAACAGCAAAGTAGCGAATGAGAAGATTATACGTTTTGGAATCCTGGATCATTTCGACGGCAAATCCTTAAAAACACGCTTTGTGCTGCCGAAAATCCTGGTTCAGAGCTATCTTAGGATACTCTCGCTGGCCTGCACCAACTTTCCTGAAATGAAGATGGTTATAACAGGAGTGCGAGATCTCAACGAAATTGCACACGAACCTATTTAATCAGCAACACACCTCAATCAAATATGATGATTACAGTCATTGTTCTTCTTTGAGGTGTCTGATATTCTTTGAAGTGGTCTGTTTATCCGTTTAATCGCTAAAACCTCCAGATTGAGATAAGAGGCAAGGAAGGCTTTGAAAACACTATTTATATGCATATTAAATGATAAAAAGATAGATTAAATAGTATCCAGAAAATGTCGGTGAACTGATTTAGATTTAATTAGGTGATCATTTGGCGAATGGAGAAAATGCAGGTTCAACCCTGGTAAATAAGAGAAGTCAATATCGATGGTCTGACAGGGACTACAAGAGAAGGTTGCTCCATCTCAAGGAAAGAAGTGACCCTCTGGAGGGTGCCCCTCAGGCAAAAGGGATTGTTATTGAAAAAATAGGAATTGAGGCAAAACAGCCCAATTCAGCCATTAGAAAGTGTGTGAAACTTCAACTGATTAAAAATGGCAGACAGATAACAGCCTTTGCACCGGGAGACGGAGCAATAAACTATATTGATGAACATGACGAAGTGCTCGTTGAAGGCATAGGCGGAAGAATGGGCAGAAGTAAGGGGGATATTCCAGGGGTAAGATACAAGGTGATCAAGGTAAACGGAATATCGCTAAGAGAGCTTGTAAAGGGAAGAAAGGAAAAGGCGGTGAGGTAATCTGGATCTAAAAATAATGGGAAGATATGATCCCGCTGGCGTACAGATACACGACGAGAGTCTTACCAAATACATCAACCTCACTGCAGGACTCAATCTTCATACCGGTGGTAGGTTTTCCAACTACTCGGCCGGTAAGAGAAACATGAATACCATTGAGAGGCTGCTGAACAAGCTTATGAGGACCGAAAAATGGACCGGAAAAAAATACAGCGCATATCGCGTTCTTTCCGAGGCATTTGATAAAATTGAGGCCAAGACCAAGGAAAACCCGGTTCAGGTACTTGTAAATGCCATAGAAAATGCTGCACCAAGGGAAGAAGTGACCCGTCTGAAATACGGAGGAATAGCTGTTCCTAAAGCAGTCGATATTTCCCCTTCCAGAAGGGTTGATATAGCCCTGAGAAACATTGCAATAGGGGCGACCAACGCATCATTCAAGAAGAAAAAGGCAATAGAAGACTGCCTTGCGGATGAAATTATGCTTGCTTCCAAGAATGATGGTGGATCTTTTGCGGTGAGCAAGAAAGAGGAAGTTGAAAGGATATCGGCATCTGCCAGATAATCCTAAAAGTAATTTACCAGAAAGGTTCCAAGAAGTGTAATCACGCCAAGGAGCACAAGGGTCGCATAGGAGAACATATGTGACCGCCTTCTTATCTTATCAACTTCATCCCTTTTGCCCTCTGCCAATAATCTGACAATTTTTTTTGGATGAGTTAGATTATTATAATACATAATTCCAAGAGCAACCCCTACCACTGCAACTTTTATTTCTAGGACAAGGCCCTCCAGAGTGCTGAAAAGCTGAGTGTTCTGGAGGTACATGTGAATTGCAAGGACAATTCCAGTGACAATCAGTATGAGAACAGAATAGTTCGTGAAGATAGCAAATCTTTTTGAAAACGTTCCCACGATCTTTGTCCTTTCCTTTTCGTCACGGGTTAATTTAAAGGATTCAGGCCATATGACAAACCAGATAAAATAAGAACCGCCGATAAAAATTATTGCGAATAGAAGATGAATCCAAAGGATCATTGTAAATATTAGTGAACCCATTTTTTCGTATACCACATTATGATTTAAGTATAGTTGTAATCATGGAATTATGGATTCAGAACATGACAGTTACAACAGGAAAGATCTTTTATATCAGCCCGTGGAGGACCTCAAGCTAAATGAAAAATCATCAATTGGGGAACTGATGAAGCAGTTTGAAAATATTGGTGGGTTTACGGCGTCAAAGGTTTACACCGCATACGCAATCACCAAAAAAATGATGAGCGGGGAAGTTACGAAATTCCTTTCGTTCCCGGCAGACATCATATCCACAGGCACCAGGGGTTTAATTAACCAGGCCATCCGGAACCATCTCTTTGATGTGATCATAACAACAAACGGTACTCTTGACCATGATATTGCACGCACCTTTTCAAAATACTATTGCGGGAGCTTCGATCTAAGCGACAGAAAACTGGGCAGGATAGGTATAAACAGGCTTGGGAATGTTCTGGTGCCCGATTCAAGCTATGGCGAAACAATTGAGGGTTTCATGCAGCCCATACTTGAAGAACTGTATGCAGAGAAACATGAATGGAACGGTCGGGACATCATATGGGAAGTCGGAAAGAGAATGAAGAGCGAAGACAGCATATTATACAACGCATATAAAAACAAGATTCCTGTCTTTGTCCCGGGAATGACAGACGGGTCATTCGGTTCACAACTCTGGTCCATGTATGAAAAGCACCACGACTTCAAACTGAATCTACTAGAAGACGAACACCTGCTCTCGGATATAATATTCGAAGCAAAGAAAACAGGTGCGTTCATGATAGGAGGCGGAATATCAAAGCACCACACGATATGGTGGAACCAGTTCCGCGAGGGACTTGACTTTGCAGTCTACGTTACGACTGCACAGGAGTTTGACGGATCGCTGTCAGGAGCCAAACTGGAAGAAGCAATTTCCTGGAGAAAAGTGAGGGAGGACGCAAAATTTGTAAATGTTTATGGTGACGCAACCCTAATCCTTCCCATGATATTCGGTGCGCTGCTCCATTAAATATACTGAAGCCAGAGCATGACCGGATCGTCTACACCATCAAGCTCGGTGACCGTCTCTCCAAAACTGCTTCTGGTGATGAACTTGTGGAAGTATATGATCCCGTTCTTTTCGATACCTGTCATCACATGTTCCACCTGTTCTCCCTCTGGAAAGTGAGCCATGGCTTCCGGCGTGTTCGGGGTGAATCTCAGTTCAACGATATCGTCTTTGATATAGAGTGAATATGAACTATTCTCATTCACGTACTTTTTCAGTTTTGCAGAACTTATGAAGGGTTTGTTCTCCATGGGTAGACAATTAAGCATGATATATATCTTTAATCCGGGTAAAACAACAGGTGGACGATACTGAATAAGCAGAATCAGAGGTTCATATACAATAAGGTAATCTTACCCCGCTGAGATTCATGAATTATATAACAGAAGGTGAAGTGGCATCCAACCTTAAAATGGAAGAGATCATAGATACTCTGAGGGTTGCTTTTACAGCTTATTCCAGGGGGCAGGCCTCCGTCTCAGCGAGAATGAGAGACTATGGAAAAAATTTTGTGCTTAGTACGATGCCAGCGGTGATTGATACGATGGGTGTGGCAGGGGCTAAATTATACGCTTCCGGGAAGGATCACTCACACTTTCTGGTTCTGATATTCAGCACAAAAACGAAGGAACCCATTGCAATCATCGAGGCTGATAAACTGGGACAGATGAGAACAGGGGCTCTCGCCGCGCTGTCCTCAACTCTTGCTGTGAACAAGAAAGATATCAATTATGGGATAGCAGGAAGTGGCTATCAGGCACAGTCCAACTTAGAGGCGCACGCCGCAGCATTCCATCTGAAGGAGATAAAGGTATATTCAAGAAATTTCGATCACTCAAAGGCCTTTGCAGACCTAATGTCGGATAAGATCGGAATGGAGATAATTCCAGTCAGGACAGCTGAGGAAATGATCCAGGGATCCGACGTCATTAACACTGTAACAAATGCAAATTATCCGATCATCACTGCTGAAATGCTCCACGGAAATTTTCACCTGAACCTGGTGGGTTCAAACATGCCATTCCGGAGAGAGGTCTCAAACGATGTCCTGGAGGCTTCGGATCTCATTTTTGTCGAGCACCTGGAACAGGCAATGAAAGAGTCTGCGGAAATAAAGGAATTTTCCGAAAACAACCCGGAAAGGAAAATTTATGAACTCAGGGAAATTTTCTCTGAACCTGAGATTGTTAAAGAAAGGAAACGCACAGTTTTCAAATCCATGGGAATAGGTCTTGAGGACGTTGCAACCGCGTGGCTCCTTTTGAAGAAACTGGATATACTGAAAGATCAGTGATCACCGCGATATACCTTCATTAGTGAAGCGAGGTGATTTTCCAGTGAAAATTTCATTGCATCTTTCCTTGGGTTGTAGGAGGAGAAGTTCTGGTAGATATGCTCCGCTATCTCGGCCAGATCTGCCGGTTTTCCAGGTTCAAAGGTCTCTCCCCCAACGCCCCTGGTAATTATTTCGTCCTGGGATGAGTCAGCGGGAACCAGGATCGGTGTGCCCGAAGCAAGGGACTCTATGTCGACAGTGCTAAGTACTTCGAACTCGGACGGATTTACGAAGACATCTGCGGCAGCAAAATAAAGTATTTTCAATTCATCGCTCACTCTTCCGGTGAAAATTATAGAATCGGCACAATCAGGATCGAACAATCCCCTGAAGTATTCAAGATAAGGGCCTCCCCCGACGATATAAAGCTTGAACCCGAACTTTTTAAGGTATGGGAGTGATTCAATGAGGATTTCAAGATTCTTTTCCAGTCCAATTCTTCCAAGATAAAGTGCTATTTTATCGTCCGAATTTATTTTTAAGGTCTTCCTGGCCACGCTTTTTTCAGGTGCCCGAAGAAATTCCTCGAGATCGACGCCATTGTTTATCACCTGCACATTATCGATTCCGATTTCCAGCAGATGCCGCTTCAGGAAATATGAAGGCGAGATGACGGTGTCAAACTTTCCATAATGCCAGCGAAGGTACCGGATAAGCAGTTTCTTTGCGCGATTCCTTATGAAAGGGTTTCCAGACATGTAAGCGGAAAGAGCCGCTTCATGGAAAACAAGGCTGTGAAAGGTAGCTACTTTCCTCACTCCGGTCTTCCTTGCAAGCGCGAGAGAGGACATACCCATCGAAAACGGGGTCTGTGAGTGGATGACAAACGGTTCGAGTTCCATGACCTCCCTATTCCTTGAAAGTGGCCTGATGCTGACATCATACTGCGGATAAGGCTTGAAAACCACTCCTTTCGTATACAGCACGTCGGTGGCCCCATGAACGGGTTTTGTACTGGTGGTGACTACCACCGGCCTGTAATTGTTTTTGATCAGAATCTTTCTGAGGGAATCAATATAAGTCACCACCCCGTCGGTGGCGGGATGATAGGTATCTGAATATATCGCAACAACTTCCCCAGTCATTTGTCTGTTCCCTTCTACAAGAGTATAGATGGTAAATATAGATTATTTTCACGAGCAGAGTTGAAATCCAAAACTGTAAGTTACAATCTGTATAATCTACTATGCTTTGGGACTCAGAGGCAAAATTAGTTCTGAAGTTGTATCTTCAGTCTGATTGTGATCTAGAACAGGAGTTGAATATTCCGAAATGATAAGTTTTCATGAGTGTAGATATCGAAAGAGCCTTAACTGTAGATTTACTTAAGCGTGTTAAATACACCACATTTTAAATATATCCTACTTAATAATGTAGTAATGCAAGGAAAGACGATAATAACAACAGCAATGATACTGGCCATAGCCTTTGTTGCAACCGGATTCCTGGCTGCAAATCAGGTAATGACCAATACCACACCATCGAGCAACCAGCTATTTTTGATTCCAAACTCTGAGACTGGTGTGATAACCAATATACATCCGGTGGCAGCTGAAAACATGAATCAGCATGTCAGCGTTATGGTTACACTTCAATACAGGAACCAGGCCTATCTGAACCAGTTCCTATCAGAGGTGCAGAACCCCTCTTCGCCCATGTATCACCATTATATGACATCTCAGGAATTCAGCTCCACTTTTTCAGCATCTTCCACGGAATATTACCATTATGTGGAATATTTCCAGACTCACGGTTTCTCTGTATCCACGTATCCAGATCACGTCTCAATTGCACTTTCCGGTTCGATTGGACAGTTTGAGACTCTGTTTGGAACAACCATCGGCAACTTCAAGACAGCAAACAACCAGTTTTATGCACCGACAACACAGCTATCTCTCCCGGTCTATTACGGGGCGATATCGAGCATAGTTGGACTCAGTGACCAGTACAAGGCCACCATTTCACCAATGTTCCAGGGATCCGGGTCTTCACAGACTCT
>JAJYEP010000014.1:0-19385 GCA_021785735.1 Thermoplasmata archaeon
TCATTCATCTTTTCAAGGTTGTACCTGGTGACCGGAATGGGCTTGTCCTTGTCTGGATTGAAGTATCTGTCGACAGGGTATGCTATATCGCCTTCCAGGAACTCCCACAGGCTCCCGACGCTTTCCATGCGCCTGGAAAGCAGCCGGTTGAACAGGTAAGACTGATAAGCATGCACAAAGATCATGGAAAGATTCCTCGGGAATATCCTGAAAACCTCTTTCTCGTCCTGTCCTGAATCCATGTGGGTGAGAATAGTCCTTTCAAATCCCAGATGTTTGGGGTAGGACTCCAGCGCCTTTTTCACATCACCCGTTCTGAGGAAATCAATCCTGTATTCCTCATGGTCAAATTCAGGGTCCACAAGGTATTCCATGAGGGCAGCATGAAAATTTGATTCCAGTATGAATTTTCCAACCCTGTGCGTTATGGGTCTCGTTGCCCCGAATCTCTGGGGGCCGAAAAAATTGGGGAATCCCCCTTTGGAATCCACCTCTTCATTGATTGCCCTGATCCTGTCATCCATAACGCCTTCAGAATATACCCTTATCCGGAAACTGTTTCCCATGAGGTCACCGAGCCGAAGCATGACGTTGCTTCTGAATGAGGAGAGTATTTCGACATCTTTCATGTGAAAGTTTTCCGGAAAACCATGTGCGGTGTTTATGCAGAAATACTGAGTCTTGACAGCATTCTTGTCCTTTGTGCCAGCATAGGTTATGATTTTCTTGCTTATGCCGAGATTTTTTGCCAGTTCAATGACAAAGTGATTTGTGTCCCAGTTCCTTATCCTCGCCCTGAAGATGAGATACTTCCCTTTATCGTCAGCAGGAGGAAGTCTTGGTATCTCGTCAACGGAAAAATCTTCCGGAGTGTTTTTTATTCTCCCGGGAAAGCCAGAATTCGAACTGACATATCCTGAAATCCCGATCTCTCGTTCAGAATCCATGATTAATCGTATACTTGCACAGTATTGTAAAGATTGTCTCTTTCGACAGGCACCATTCCGATCTGCTTGATGGCCTGTATGATGATCTCTTTTCGGAGATTGCCCACCTCTTTGCCGGTTGCAGGTATGACCCTTTCGTCATAAATGGTTCCGCCCCAGTCATTGGCCCCGAACCTTATGGCCAGCTGTCCGAGCGAAACCCCTCCGGTGAGCCAGGAACTCTGAATCAGCGGCAGTTCATAACCAAGAACAATCCTGGACACGGCGATGTTTCTCAGCACCTCTTCTCCACCAACCCTGTATTTCACAAGACCCTCCTTTTCAAGTTTCGTGTTTCCGGGTTCAAAGTTCCAGGGCGTGAACGACAGGAAACCATGATATTTTTTCTGCAGGTTAAGGATGGCAAGAAGATGCCTTGCCCTGTCAAGGCTGTTTTCCAGGTGACCATACATCATCGTGGCAGACGTTCTGATGCCCATTCTGTGTGCAGTTTCCATTACATTGAGCCATTCAAGCTGGCTGTTCAGCGGTCTGCCGATTTTTCTCCGAACTATGGGATCGAATATCTCCGCCCCCGCACCGGGAATGGTCTCTAGGCCGCTCTTCCTCAGTATGTCAAGAATATCCTCTATGCTCATTTTTGCCTTTCGGGCAAAGAAAGCTATTTCAGAGGTGGAAAGCCCATTTATACCGAGTTTTGGATAGACTTTCCTAATCTCAGTGAAAAGTGAGGTGAAGTAATCAAGGTCAAGCGACGGATTCACGCCGCCCTGTATCAGGAGCTGTCTGACACCGTATTTTTCATAAAAAGGCCTTATCTCCTCAATAACCTGTTCCTTTGACATGAGGTAGGCATCCGGCTCAGAACCGGTTCTGTAGAATGCACAGAAACTGCAGCGGACATTGCATATATTCGTATAGTTCAGAATTATGTTTGAAACAAATGACACTCTGTTACCAGAAATTTTATCGGATATGGATCTTGCAAGTTTTCCGACAGAAGGAAGATCGGCAAAGTCATAAAGATAGGTTATCTCATCTTCGGTCAGGGTTTCCCTGTTTTCGACCTTTCTGGATATCTCCTTGATGTCAGATGATACAAGCATGGCAGGTAATCGGTTCATTAGATTATAACATTTCTAAATTATATTTTGAGAGAATAAGCTCATAAAAAAGAAGTGATGGAAGGAAAAAATATGGGAAGCAGTTTTCACTGCTTGACTATTTTAAGGTACCATCTCTCCGCGCCGGGTTCCTTCTCCCTCTTCAGAGCGGTCTCAAAGTCGGTGGGTGCACCCTGGATGCCAGCATCGCCCTCTTTCCAGTTTGCGGGCGTGGCAAGCTTGGTCTTCCAGTTGAACTGCAGTGCTTTGATGACCCTTATAATCTCGTCAATATTCCTTCCGGTCTCAGCTGGATAATAGATCATCCATCTCACAACCTGGTTGGGGTCAATGATAAACACTCCTCTTACAGTGTTGCCGGCCTTCTCGTCAATCAGGTTGTACATCCTGGCAACTTCCTTGTCTATATCCGCTATGACAGGGAAGGGAACCTCAATGCCATAATGATCCTTGATATCCTTCAGCCAGGCTATGTGGCTGTAGATGCTGTCAACGCTCAGTCCTATGAGCTCAACACCCAGTTTCTTGAAATCCTCGTATCTGTTCGAGAACGCGAGAAATTCAGTCGTGCATACCGGCGTAAAGTCCCCTGGGTGCGAAAAAAGCAACACCCACTTTCCCTTCAGACTCGAGAACACAAGCGGTCCTTTCGTCGTATTTATGGTAAATTCAGGAGCATGACTCCCAATTGTTACAGGCATTTTATTTCACCATAGGTTAATTTATTAAACGGATTATAACCTTTCGTAATGGTTAGAGTTTTGCGCCTATGCATATTATTTAAATATCATTGGCGAGCGAGATGCAATAGTATCTCTTCCTGGAATCCTTGAGGCAAACCTGTACGTTAACAAGACCAAGATTCTTGAGCTGCTTTACGGAATACATAAGCGATCTTCTGGAAAGACCGGTCTCATTGAGAAGCGTCAGCGAGTCTGATATCCTCAGTTCCCTCAGAACTCGAAGCACCAATTTCGCTGACGGGGTCAATCTGATTAGTTCTGTTTCCATCTCTAAGCTTTCACATGTGCACCTGTTATTTTAATTGCATGTAATCCTATCTGATAAAAACCAATAATGTGACACAAATAGAAACAGGATTTTGGAACAAAAATGTACCACAAACGCTAAACTGTTTGTGAAGTTAAGATGGATATGGTGTCAAAAAAGATACTCGCCGCTGTTGTCATAGTGGTAATACTGGCGGGCGCCCTTATATATTACGAGACAGCAACCGGCTCAAACGGGAACCTGAAGATATCCGTGGCAGATACACCTGCTCCGGGTGTTACGGCGGTATATCTCACATTCAGCGCGGTGGAATTCCATTCGACAGGGGGCAACAACAGCAGTGGCTGGGTAACCCACAATATTGCAACAACGACAATCAACATCCTCGGAGTGACAATGTCAAATCCAGCATTCCTGAATTCGATATCTCTGAAAGCGGGAAAATACACGCAGATCAGGCTTGAACTCACGAAGGTCACAGCAATGATGGGCGGAATAAATGTCAGCATGACTCTTGCCACGCCATTTGCACTGGTCATCCATCCGTTCAATATATCTGCGCACTCAACCACGACAATGGTTATCGATTTCACTCTCAACACGTCATCGATGTCCACAACAGGCATGTTCACTCCGGTGGTCGGATCTGTGCAGGTATCCTGATCGAGAAAATCTGCGAAACATTTTATCAATTTTTTATAATTTTATAGAAATAAGAATATCATACTGACAATAATTTTATACATTATACCTATACGTCGAAAGTGACAACCAAGGTTTCAGAAATAATGACGAAGAATCCAATATCCTATCACGCACCCAGTTCCGTGGATGACGTAGTGAAGGTACTGCTTCACAAGAACGTGACTGGAATGGGAATCACCGACAATTCAGGAAAATACCTTGGCATAATCAGCAGGAGAGACATATTCAACAATACCATGGAAACACAGACTGCAATGCTGATGAGAAGGGTCATCCCAGTTCATGAGGATGATGACATTGCTTCCGCTGCACAGGCTATGAACAAGCTTGGAAGGAGACATATGGCTGTTGTTGACAGGGAAGGATTTCTTAAGGGCATTCTCACTCCCCAGAATTTTCTACCGGAAATAATAAACACATATGGCAACATCCCCGTCACGGAATTCATTTCAAGGAGGGTTGTTCCGGTCTGGGAGCAGGCACCCATATCCATGATCCCCGAGATCTCAAGGCTAACCAGCATCTATTCATTTCCTGTGCTTGATGCAGAGGGAACTTTCGTTGGTCTGGTGACGGACAGGGATATCTTTGACAAGGCAAACATCTCAATGGAAACCGTGGTGTCAAAAACGGATGTTTCTGACGACGAGGACCCATGGACGTGGGACGGGTTCAGGAACATGATGGAGTATGTCGTATCTAAGAATATGATCAAACTCCCTCCAATGGAGATTTCAAAGGTAATGGTCAGGAATCCCCAGACAGTATTCCTTAACGATCTGGTATCAAAGGTTTCATCCATCATGTACAAGGGTAATTTCAACCAGGTTCCAGCAATGGAAACTCCAGACAAACTTGCTGGCATGATTTACGATGTAGACCTTCTGGGCGTTTTCAAATGACGAAGTTTGAGGAGGTTCTCGAACTTGCAAAAAGAAGGGGGTTTTTCTGGCCCTCGTTTTCAATTTATGGCGGAATCTCGGGTTTCATGGATTACGGTCCCCTGGGGACGATGCTCAAGGATAACGTAATCAGGACTTGGAGAGAGAACTACCTGAAGCTGGGCGCTGTATCCATCGATACTCCTAACATAACTCCCGAGCCTGTATTCAGGGCATCGGGCCATATTGAAAGGTTCTCTGACATTGCGGCAAGATGCAGCAAATGCGGTTACAAATCCAAACTGGAATCTCTGTTGCCTGCAGATTCTGGAATACCAAAGAATATTGAAGAGGCAAAGGAGATCGTGGAAAAGTACAAGATCACGTGCCCTGTCTGCGGATCAAGGATCACCGAGGTGTATGACTTCAACCTCATGTTCAGGCTGAACAGCGGGGATGTCACCAACCTTTACCTGAGGCCGGAAACAGCACAGGGGATATTTGTCAACTTCAAACTTCTCCTGAATCAGAACCGCGGGAGGATACCCATGATAACCGCCCAGCTGGGCAAGGGTTTCAGGAATGAGATTTCCCCGAGGCAGGGTCTCATCAGGATGAGGGAAATCTTCATGGGGGAGATCGAGGCGTTCCTCGATCCTGAAACCAACAACTTCAAGATATCGGATGACGGATCGGAGATATCGTTTCTGCCGAATACACTCAAGCCTGTCAGGATGACCATATCACGGGCGGTTGAAGATTCCATGATCAACGGTGATCACGCATTCTTCCTTTCCCAGACTTACAATATCCTCCGTTCATGCGGTATAAAACCGGAAAGCATAAGGTTCAGGCAGCACAGAAAGGATGAGCTTTCTCACTATTCATCAGACTGCTGGGATGCCGAGATTAACATGGACGGGGAATGGATAGAGACGGTCGGTATTGCTGACAGGGGTGTTTATGATCTGTCCAGACACCAGCAGTTTTCCGGCGAAAAGATGACGGTCAAATCAGGCGACAGGGAATTTATACCCAAGGTGATAGAACCAGCCTACGGTATCGACAGAATATCATTCTTCATACTGTATGATTCATATTACAGGAGAGAAAACGGCTTCAAGGTACTGAGGCTTGCACCGGATATTTCACCATACCACGCAGCTTTCTTTCCTCTCCAGAACAAGGATGGGGTCAATGATCTGGCGTGGAGCGTTTATGAAAAGATCAGGGAAATCGATCCATATGTCATATATGATGACGCAGGATCCATAGGCAAAAGGTATGCACGGCAGGACGAGATTGGAACTCCATACTGCATTGTTTTCGACTATGAGTCAAAGGATGACGGAACAGTAACCATAAGGGAGAGGGACAGCACAAAGCAGATCAGGATAAAGTACGCCGATCTGGAAAGGGCAGAACTCTTCAGAAACAGAAATCCGTTTCCACAGTTCTACAGGAACTAATCCTTCTTTTCCCAAAGGCTCAGGGCATTATACGGGCACAATCTTACCGCTTCCATGTGATCCTGATAATCCGATTCGTCTATCTCATAATTTTCAATGATAATCTTTCCGCCGTCATCAGATATAAAATTCCACGGAACAAGTGCTGTGCAGACAGCACCACCCTTGCATGCCTTTTCGTCAAATCTTATCTCATATCTCATTTTTTATATCCCTTCACGAGTTTTTCAACGGCGTTGAAGGAAAGAAGCGCACACTTCTCCCGGGCCGGACCAAGGTTGAATCCTACAACGGATAAAAAATCATCCTTTTTCATGGCCATAACCTCGTCGACAGTCTTCCCCTTGATCATCTCGGTGATCATGGAAGCGGAAGCCTGGCTGATGGAACAGCCCCTGCCTATAAATTTGGCATCCCTGACTGCATTGCCTTCGAAAAGGATCTGCATGTGCACGGTATCGCCGCAGATTGGATTGTACTCCGTGATGGCTGAGGTCGCATTTTCCAGCTTGCCGTAATTCCTTGGGTTCCTGTAATGATCCAGGATGATCTCCGCCTTGATCTCCTCTTCTGTCATTTTGCAAACGCCACCTTTACATCGTTTATAGCGGCAAAGAACCTGTCCACATCCTCCTTGCTGTTGTAAACGTAGAAAGATGCCCTTGAAGTTGCTGAAACTCCAAGGCGTGTCATCAAGGGCATGGCACAATGATGCCCTGATCTTATGGCTATGTCATCCCGATCCATGATGGTGGCTGTATCATGCGGATGTATTCCGTTGCTGGAGATAGACACACTCCTTTCGGAAAGATCCCGTTCAAGATCAAATGCCGGCACGTCGCCGATGTTGAATGTGAAGACTCCCCCATGCATCTCGGGATTCCTGGGGCCGTAGAAAATCAGGTCTTCAACTTCAGATGCCCTTTTCATGGTGTAGCCAATGAGTTCCTTCTCATGGTTCCTGACGTTGTCCATTCCCAGTTTCCTCAGATAATCCACCGCAGCAGAGAGCCCGATCGCGCCTTCGATGTTAGGCGTGCCTGCCTCGAATTTCAGGGGGGTTTCGTTCCAGGTCGCACCATCAAGACTCACATTCAGGATCATCTCGCCCCCTCCCATGAAGGGAGGAAGGTTGTCCAGGAGATCGAACCTGCCGTATAGGCCTCCTATTCCTGCAGGACCAAGCATCTTGTGTCCTGAAAAGGCAAGGAAATCACAGTTCATCCTCTCCACATCGATAGGCATATGCGGTACGCTCTGAGCACCATCCACAACAAATAATGAGGAATTGTCATGCGCGATCTTTGCGATTTCGTTCACGGGGTTTATGCAGCCAAGAACGTTGGAAACGTGGGTAAGTGAAACGATCTTTGTCTTCTTTGTCATCTTTCCGGTCAGATCATGAAGATCAAGGGTCCCTTCCGGCGTTATATCGGCATATTTCACAATAACGCCCTTCTCCCTGAGGAACTGCCAGGGAATCATGTTGCTGTGATGTTCCATTGTGGACAGAAGAATCTCATCACCGGCATGAAGGGATTTTCCAAGGGTGTAGGCAAGAAGGTTCAGTGATTCTGTGGTATTTCTTGTGAAAACCACCTGTCTTGGATCCCTGGAACCTATAAACTTCGAAATGTTCTCCCTCGAGGATTCGAAGCGGTTTGTGGCATCCTCGCTTATTTTGTAAATTCCCCTGTGAACATTGCTGTTGCAGGAATAGTAATAGTTCTCTATGGCATCAACAACCTGCCTTGGTTTCTGGGTTGTGGCGGCACTATCAAGATAGCACAGATCAGGGTTATTGGAAAAAATGGGAAAATCTTTCTTTATTCTCTCAGGGTTAATCATTGCCTAAGACATCCCTGGCGAATTCATGTACTTTTTTCATCAGGAAATCATCGGAGGATTTTTCCATGGGAGCACCAAGGAAACCTTCCATTATCATGGCTCTAGCGGTACCGGAATCGATACCTCTTGACCTGAGGTAGAGTATCTGGTCCTCATCCACGTCGCTTATGGCAGATCCATGCTTCGACTTGGTGTTTGCATTCTTTATCATGAGGGCAGGTTTTGAGTTGGCATAGCCCTCCTTCGAGAGCAGGAGAATCTTGCTGTCATAGAAGCCGGTGGAATTTATGCTCTCGGCCTCTATATCTATATTCCCTCTGTGAAGTGTCGAACTTTTTCCTGTGACGGCACCTCTGACCTGGATATCCGCGTTGCATCCTGTGCCAACCTGAAAGCTGCTGTCCCTGATATCCATCTTCTGATCGCCTCCGCTGAAACTGACCCCATAGGTCCGGAAATCCGAACCCTCGCCATACATCTCAGACTCATTTGAAAACAGTGTCTTGGATGATCCGCGATTGATGTGGAATATCTTGAATTCTGCAAAGTCCTCCAGGAATGATCTCACAAAGGTGATGTCTGTCACAGATTTCTCCTTCTCCTGGATATACTCGAACTTCAGCTTTGATCTCCTGCCCAGATGGAGATATATGTTCTTTCCATGAACGCCGTTTCCGGATCCAATGCTGTAGGCAGTGAAGCTTACGGTCACGCTGGATTCTTCACCGCAGGCTATGACGATCTTGCTGCTGGTTGAATCTGCACTGCTTTCATAATCCGTGATTTTGAAATTCCTCTTCAATCCAGGAGGAATGTAGATCAGGATACCGTCGCTGAATGTGGCGTTGATGAGGTGTTCAATTCGATCCCTACCCATCCTGCTCGTGATGTACTTTTCAGAAAGCGAGGTGTTATCGTTGATCACGTTCAGAATTCCATCAGCAATGACACCATCCTTCCCTAAATTATCTCCCATGGAATCCACGTGTCCATTGACAAGAACAATGTCGGATTCCTCCAGTTTAATCTCCGGAATAAGAGGATCCGAAGGGGTGGAAGGATTGACAAGCCGATCAATATCGTCCTGTGTTATCTGCACGTAATCCTTTGTTGTCGGACTCTCCTTATAATCCCTTACCGGTGTGTTGAGGTATGCCTTCAGGCTCCTGACCCTGTATTCGTATGCAGAGTCGTTCAGCCTGAGTTTCATGTCTTCAGATGTTAGATCCATTGGATCATCCAACCGCTCCAAGCTTGCTCATCTCAAGTTTAATCAGCCTGTTCATCTCAACTGCAAACTCCATGGGTATCTCCCTCATCACGTCGTCCAGGAACCCAAGGACTATCATGGAACTGGCCTCGTCTTCAGACAGTCCACGGGATCTCAGGTAGGTGAGTTCCTCAGTACCGATTCTGCCCACCGATGCCTCATGCCCGAAAGTGGCTGTGGGTTCATAAATCTCGTCATGCGGATATGTATATGATGTGGACTGATCGTTTATGAGAAGGGCATCGCACTGCACCTTGCTCTTGGAGAATTCAGCGCCCTTGTTCATTCTGAGGAGGCCACGGTATACAGCCTTGCCATCCTCTATGCTGATACTCTTTGCAACTATGCGTGATGTGGTGTGCGGTGCCATGTGAATGGCTTTTGCTCCGGTGTCCTTAACGGTGCCTGCACCTGCAAGCGAGATGTTGAGGTTGGATGCGGATGCGTACGGTCCCCTTAGATAGGAGGATGGATACAGCATGGTGATCTTTGAACCAAGTGATCCACCGACCCATTCCATCTGAGCATTGGCATCGACCCAGGCCCGCTTTGTAGGCATGTTGTAAACGCTCTTGGACCAGTTCTGAACACTGGTGTACCTGGCCTTTGAATTCTTCTTGGCATATATCTCAACAATTGCACTGTGCAGGGAATTTCTATCATATATGGGTGCGGTGCAGCCTTCAACGTAATGGACTTTCGATCCCTCGTCTGCGACAACAATGGTGTGTTCAAACTGCCCGGTTGCCTCACCGTTCATCCTGAAATATGTCTGCAGCGGCATGTCAATCTGCACACCCTTTGGAACATACAGGAATGAACCTCCACTCCAGACCGCCCCGTTGAGTGCAGCAAACTTGTTATCAGTTACGGGAACAGCCTTGCAGTAATACTCCTTAACCAGATCAGGATAATTCTGCACTGCAGAGTCCAGATCCATGAAAACGACGCCCTTGTCTTCCCAGACCTTCTTGAGGTTGTGATAGACACCCTCACTGTCGTACTGTGCCACGGAACCCGCAAGGTATTTCTGTTCTATCTCCGGGATTCCAAGCTTCTCGAAGGTATCCTTGATCTGGTCAGGCACCTCGTTCCAGTCGTTCACTCTTCTGTCATCCGGTCTGTTGTAATAGGATGTGTTCTCCCAGTCTATTCCCGAAAGATCCGGTCCCCAGGTCGGAACAGGCTTTGACTGGAAAATCTCAAGTGCCTTGAGTCTCAATCTCCTCATCCAGTCAGGTTCCTTCTTTATCTCTGAAATCTCTTCCACTACCTTTTTATCCAACCCTTTTCCGGTCGAATATATCGGTTTATTATTGTCATGAAACTCGTAATTTGACTGCTTCATATTCTTCAGATCTGAAAGCAGTTTGTCCAGCTCCTCTTCCCTTCTTACATCAATTTCTTCCATTTCCTTACGCCTCCTCTTTTATCCAATCGTATCCCTCTTCCTCAATTCTCAATGAAAGATCGTTTCCCCCATTCTTGATAATCCTGCCGTTCACCAGTATGTGAACAAATTCGGGAGCGATATCCTTCAGTATTCTCTGGTAGTGCGTTATGATTAGGAACGCAACGTCCCTGTTCAGATATGATTTAATCTCCTCTGCAACAAGTTTCAAGGCGTCCACGTCAAGACCTGAATCGATCTCATCAAGAATTACGACCTTGGGTTTCAGCATCACCATCTGGAGAATCTCAAATCTCTTCCTCTCTCCTCCGGAGAAACCATCATTGACAGACCTGCTCATGAAGGATTCGTCAAGCCCGACCTTCCTGAGATGTTCCTTCATCTTGTTGTAGAATTCCTGAATGCTCATCTTGTCATCAGGATGAACCTGATTGTATGCTGTCCTCAGGAATGTTGAAAGCTTTACCCCCTGGACTGAAACCGGGCTCTGGAATGCAAGGAAAAGACCGGCTCTTGCCCTCTCTTCCGGGAGTTTTCCCACCAATTCGATACCATTCAGCAGAATGGAACCGCTTTGAATCACATAATCCGGGTGTCCCATCAGCACGTAACCCAGTGTGCTTTTTCCAGCTCCATTTGGGCCCATAAGTGCATGAATCTCTCCGCCCTTTATATCAAGGTCCACGCCCTTCAGTATCTGCTTTCCGTCCACAGACGCTGCAAGATTGCTTATCTTAAGTTCTGTCATTGTATCAAATCCTTCTGCTTTATTCATTATTCGTATTTAAACACTTTTATGTGTCTAAATTGACTAAAATATAAATATCGAATACGGATAATCCCTCAGATACCAATGACTATGAACGAAAGCCCGGAGAGAAATGACGAGACGCTTGACTCCATGATGGGCGCTGTGAAATCAACTATCATAAACAAGCTTTCAGAATCGGAAATGAGCATGAATGAGCTTTCCAGCTTCCTCGGGATAAACAAGAATGCAGTGAAGGAGCACATGGAGGCAATGGAGCAGAAAGGTCTGGTCAGATCATTCTTCCGAAACGGCAAGATGGGAAGACCGGGTAAATATTATGAGCTGACGGAAAAAGGAATGGAGCTTTTCCCTAAGAAGTACAGCCTCCTTTCATCAATGCTGCTTGATGAGGTGGAAAAGGAGTTCGGGCAATCAAAGCTGAACGAGATCCTGGGAAGGGTTGCCAACAGACTTGTGGACAGCACCGGCATAAACTCATCCCTGAACGACCAGCAGAGCAGGGAGGACAAGATCTCCAGACTGAAGGACTATGTCTTCGCATTGAACCAGCTTGGTTACTATGCAAGAATGGAGATTGACGGGGATACGGTGAGGATAATCAGGAGCAACTGCATATTTTTTGAACTTGCAAAGAACAACACCCGCATAATATGCGGGAGCCTCGGGAAACAAATGATCTCAAAGTCTGTGAACACGGATTTCAACATTGTCGAAAAATTCTCCACCGGAGACAAGCGATGCGTTGTTGAGCTTAAACTCTGAAGCAACATGCATTTATAGGATTTAGAGAGTGCTTTCTGCTTGAAGAGTTGTTCAACATTTGTTGGTCAATCTAAACACCAACATTTATTGTCGGATTATTTTATTGTGGAATGTGGAAGAAGATCACAGCCATAACGGGAGACTTTTTCTTTACCAGATTTCAATTCTTGTTCTGGCAGGCGTCCTGCAGTTTGGAGGAATTTTCAACATATACGTATACCTGCCCATTTCACTGTTGATCAGGTCAGTCACATATGGTTTTTGCTCTATTGTAACGATAATTACTGTTGGTTTTATCTACGAGGAACGAAGCAATGAGCACACGGAATCGTTTGGCTTGACACGCGAAAATGATGCAGTGCTAATTGTCATGATCATACTCTCTCTCCTGAGCGGGTTGCTTCTTGTCTGGGCTCTGCATGATATCCTGACGTTGAGGCAAAGAATAAATTATGCAGAAACGAAAAAAATGATCAAGATCCGAAAAGAAAAGGACGCCAAAATATCACTGGAAGGTATCGAGGACGAGGATCGGAAAAAGATCCTGCGGGAAAGGTACAGGAGAATTGAAAGGAGGGAAAAGATCTACTCTCTTATTCCGACGGCAGCCTGGATCATCCTGACGGTACCGGGAATACCCTATCTTGGCAACCTTCAACTGGACGCAACAGTTTTTCTCCTGCTGCCTCTGGTTATATCCTTAATTCCTCTGGTTCCAAACATATTGAGATCAATGCCGGGTGCCAAGATAAAGAGAGTTAAGATGATGGAAGGATTCGTTGGCATGACAGGGACAGTGAAGGGCTTTAAGCACGACGGTAAAGTGAACTCATTTTATGTACGCGTCGATCATACGAGGCTGGTGGCAGTATCACATGACCTCACACGCAGGGGCGACAAGGTCGAGATAAAATCAGCACAGTTCATACCACGGGACCGGCAGATGAAAGAACCGTTCGTCATGGTCTCGGTGATTTCGGACTCAAAAAAGGATCATTCGTAAGACCTGTCTTCGTTGTTATAGTTGAAGAAGTATTCTTCGGATTTCTGTGATATGGTTGTTTCCGAGGATACCGCAGAATTCATGTTGCCATACAGTTTCTTTATCTTCTCTTCCACCGGCAGGTAGATCTTCAGGGCATCCTTGACATGCGAGACCTCTATGAGATTCGATTCGGAGAAAACAGCAAGATCACCCGCGGCTCTAATGAGTCCGCCAAGTTCCCTGAGCCTGAGGGTCAGTGAATTATCCTTCTTTTCTATGATCTTTGCTCTTCTCCTCCCTTCATCTATGACAAGGTTTGCAGCCTCAATTGACATGTGTGGTATCTTACCGTCCATGTTTATCTCCTGGGCAATGAATTGAAGATATCGTAATCTGTTTTCCGGGGTGTCCGGAATTGTTGCATTCATCAGAACCTCATATCCGTTGCCGATAATTCTGGACCTGAGTGGGCTCAATATGTACTGCAAATCCTGGATATTGCAGGCTGCCACAAGTATGAAATCACAGGGGACCTTGTCAACCCTGACGCTGGCGCCTGCGCTCTGGGGATTTCTTCCTGTGATTGGAAAAGACTTCTCCTGCATTGCAGTGAGTATTGATCTCTGCAGGTTCCCCAGATGGGTAACCTCGTCTATGAAGAGAACACCCTCATGAGCCTCATGAACTGCGCCGGCCACAACTCTTTCGTATGGCAGGGTTCCCAGTTGCGGGTGACCGCCATATGGATCATGCCTGACATCGCCAAGAAGCTCCGTTTCGCTTGCTCCAGTTGCGAGCACAAATCCAGACCTGTCGATCGGAACTATGGCCTTGCTGGGACTCTTCTTCTCAGCCTTGCGTCTCCTTTCCAGAGTTCTTTCATCAAGAACTCTTATCTGTTCTCCAGCCCTTTCGTAAACCATAATCTCTTCGCGCTCTCCAACCTTAATGGTGGAGGTGACGCGATCCTGGTTGTTCTGCACACCGAACGCCACGCCGATGACGTTGAACACATCACCAAACGGGCCAGAGTTTCCCGGCTGTATCTTGGGGGCTCCGCAGTGTGGGCAAGCAACATCCGTGTAGTTTGAATAAAAACCGCATTTCTGGCACCTGTAACCAAGCCTCTCGGCAACGCTGTTTGGTGCATCTTTCGGATCAATCAACTGGCCCTCGAATGAAAAACTCTCATTCTTCTCCAGCGCAATGTCCCTGAGAGTTTTTATCTCAAAAAAGGGTCTTTCAGGATACTGCGGGTTATGAACAACCCTGATCTCTTGAGTGGGCCTTGGAATGTAGAACGAAAGAGCCTGGGCAATCATGGACTTCCCGACACCGGGTGGACCCACCAGTAACAGGTGCCTCTTTTGCGAGGCGGCAATTCTTGCTATCTTGACTGCCTCATCCTGACCTATTATTCTCTCTAGGGGAGTTGCCGGTATCTTGACAGCAGTTGTGTCAAGTATATCTTTGCCCTCGGCGTTTACAAATGACGATCCCAGGTTACCACCCTCAGTTCTGAAGGCTTTTTAGTAATATTTCCTCTCCTTACTCCATAAATATTCTTTATGCCAACACTGTATGCAGCGTCAATCAGACGCTGGGAAACCACTCCTCCCGAGATAAGCGTATGTGCCTCCTTTATATCGGCAAGTTTGTCCGCAATTTCGGAGACAGGGATTGTGGCAATTATCCTGCCGTCAGAGGAGTACACCTCTCCGACTTTGTCCTTCTGAAGCAGTGCAGCACGCTTTTCAACGTACTTCGGGTTTCCAAGATCTGGTTTGTTCTCCTCCTGATCTGCTGGAGATTTCTCCGGAGCGGGCTGTTCAACGCTTGATTCCTGTTTTGGTACAGGAGCCTCACGGCGCGGAGCCTCTTCCTCGGGCGGGAACTCTTCCGGTACCTCTTTTACGATTTTCTTGCTCCCGTTGGTTCTTTCGGCCTGGTTTTTCTCGTTGAGTTCCTTCAGCTCCTCGGACATGCCTTTCATGGAAAGATACTGACTCAGAGGGGTCTTGTAACGAAGAGCCTTCACAATCTGCTTGTAGGTCAATTCCTCGACCTCGGTTCCAGGAGGGGCTCTTGCAACAAAATCCACCTCTGCAACCTGCAGCATTTCCTTTAAAATTAAGTCTCCACCTCTGTCTCCATCCAGAAATACCGTGACTGTTCTTTCCTTGGACAGGTTTTGCACTGTCTTTGGAATATCAGTACCCTGGACAGCTATGGTGTTCTTGATACCATATTTCAGGAGGTTGAGTACATCGCTCCTTCCTTCAACCACAATTATAGAATCAGAATCCTTTAGTGCAGGACCGGCCGGGAGTCTTTCTTCGCCGTAGGAGATTATCTCCCCCTTCTCAACCTGTTCCCTGACAGACTGTACGATGCTTTCAGAGACTCCCTTGCTTCCTTCCATCATTTTCTTGTATAACTGTTCTGCTCTCTCAGTTATCTTATTTCTCTTCTGAATCCTTACATCCTCAAGGCTTTCAACCTCGACTTTAGCTTTGCACGGCCCGATTCTGTCAATGGTTTCCAGAGACGCTGCAAGTATTGAGGTTTCAACCTGATCCATGCCGGATGGGATAAGCACATGGCCTTCTGTACGTCCTTTTTTGCTGTCTATCTCTACTTCTATTCTTCCTATTTTACCGCCTTTCTGGAGATCCCTGAGATCAAGTTCATCTCCAAGCAGTCCCTCTGTCTGGCCAAAAATAGCGCCAACTACATCGGGTTTCTCAACCACACCATCTGTGAATATCTTTGCTTTGATCAAGTATTTTGTTAAATTTGGATCTACATTCATAATCCTCACCTAAGTAACGTTGAATGGGGAAATTGGTAGAACAGTCAATTGTACCGATTATCACCATTAAGTCAGATATATTCAAACGATATTTAATCTTACCGCGACCTCATGCCTTAAAAACGCACATTTGTTCTTATCATGAATTTTAGAAACTGCTGCCATTCAATTCCCTATCCACAAAAAGGCAACAGTTCGAACATCCCAATCCAAACATTATATAATAATAAGGAATTCACAGTACGAGTTATGATTAGATTCGGTATAGCCGGTATTCCCCTAACCAGTAAGGGTAGAACATTTATAGAATCTGTTGAAGATATAAACAATCTTGGTCTCAATGCACTTGAAGTTCAGCTTCTCAGGGTAAACGTGGAGGAAAGGACCGCGATAGACTATGCGGGACAGACTCCGAGGGACATCGAACAGTCCATCATCGTGAATGTGCTAAGGCAGGACGAGGACGGAAATTATAACGGTATTGGAATAGAAACCACAATAGAAGAAGACGACATCGTCCAGGAACTTTTCTGGAACATGGCAAAAAATTACGATGAACTGGAGGAAGGCGGGAAACTCGCAAAGGAACTTGACGTGCAATTATCAATACATGCACCATACTACATGGATCTACTGAATGAAGGCGAGATAGCAGAAAAGTCCTATAACCACCTCAAATGGTCAATGATCATTGGAAGATCAATGATGGCCAGGAGGGTTATCACGCATACCGGTTTCTATTTCGGCACAAAGAAGGAAAGTCTGGCAAGAGCAGTGAAGGTTTATGATAGGATATCCAAGGAACTGCCTGCAGATGAGAAATATCCAAATATCGGTGTGGAAACTTCGGGGAGGGAAGAAATATTCGGATCCGTTTCGGACCTTATGGCTTTATCAAAAAAGGTGAAAACCGTTGAACCCATTCTGAATATTCCGCATATTCACTCGGTCACCGGCGGATCCCTCATAGAGGTCAGGGATTTTGCTGATCTGCTTGAGGAATTCAGGAAGGTCGCAAAGGGTGATCTGTACCTGGAGTTTGCAGGTGTGGAGTACGAGAACAAGAATGAGGTAAAACTTACCGCAATAAAGCATGGGGATCTTAAATTCGAAACTCTATCTGAATATATCGTTACCTACGATGACGACATGACGATAATTTCGATGTCGCCTCTCCTGGAACACGACGCTCAGTACATGAACGTGATATTTCTGAGAACACTTGGGAGAAAAACACAGAAGAAAACAGCAGTAAAGAAGAGTGAGGCGTAGAGTTATGGGAAGAGAATATCCTGTTAAGAAAGGGTTCACGCTTTCAATCGAAAAAATTAGTGAAGTGCTGAAACCGCACTGCGGATATCTGAAAACAGATGGGGATGAAATAACATGCGGATTTCCGGGCATGAAGAAGATGGTTTTTAAAATTTCCGGAAAGAAGCTATTCGTGGAAACAGAGACAGACAGAGAGTATAAAAATCCCCAGGAAACCATCAGGGAATTCAACATCATTATAGAACAGATTACAGGTTATAACGCAAAGGAAAGAAAAAAACTGGCTTCCAAGGAATGAGGAAAATTGCAGGATACCGGAGAGGGCAGGTGGGACAGATATGTATCGACGGTCGCATATCCCACGATCGGCATCATTCTACTCGGCGGGATTTCAGACAAGATTCGGCGAAGGCCCCTTCATAATTCAGCCGGGATCGCCTATACAGGCATAGAAGATAAGATTGACGTTGAAACATCGGTCTTTTTCTCGGAAACGGAAACCGGAAAGGTCAACGGGGAAGAGGTAAAGGACAATGGAGACAGATCACCGTTCAGAATTCTCAGGAAATACAGGGAATACATGAACGAGAGGGATCCAAGGAAACTCTCGTTTATATCATCGAACTATGGCATCCTCAGCGGAAGTTCCGACGCTGCGGCAGCCTCATTCGGCAAGGCTGTGGAGGCTCTATCCGAAACAAAACTTGACAGCGAGGCACTTGAGGCAGACATGAGAATGATCTCAGAAAGTGCCGGAAGAAGCTATCGCGGTGGTTTAACAATTACGGAAACAACTTCGGATAAAGCCGTCACGAGAACGCTGCTGGAAGCCAGGTATTTCCATGGCTATGAATTGGTGGGCTGCAAATTCAGTTCAACCCGGAACCCTTCGGACAGGATACACGAGAACGTGGTTAAGAATCCCGCTTACGGTAAGAGGATAGAAAGCACAGTCAAGAAATCCACGGCACTTGTAAATCTCGCTGACGGTAAGGATATAGAGGGGATATTCGATCTTGCGGGCGAAGACACGCAGGAATATCACCGTCTGCTGGAATCTTCCGGGGTGTTTGTGATAACCGATGAGATGAGAAAATTTACCACCTATCTGGATTCCCTGAAAAAAGAATTCTGGCTGAATTATATCATAACGGGCGGCAGCAACGTATTTGTCGCTTTGAGAGAAGGAGATGCAAGATCGATCACGTCTCTTTCGCAAAGATTCGGCTTCAGCCCGGTGAGATTGAAGGTCGCAGGTCCCCCTGTGATCAGAAGCATCAGGAACTAGGCTTTTTAGGGCCGATGAATTTCCTGTATGGGAAAAGAGCAATTATCAGTAGCGCAGCGATCGTGATTCCAAGATATAACAGAGCATTGGTGGGAACAGGATTTTCTTCTTTTTGCAATCCAAGATTCCAGAGTATTTCAAGTTTGATCGATCCAATCCACGGGATCAGACCGTATGCGATCCCGATAACATGCGACGTGTTTACAGGCGGATCATAGAAACCCAGAAGATAGTTGCCGGCTATCTGATCCTGATCCGCCGCCGCATAGGCATCCACAACCTGCCCGTCATAAGTTTTGAAATAGATATCATTTCCTGCGTTGCCCAGATTGTAATCTCCGGCGGTGATGTAGCCACTGACATTCCTGAACTGGGATATGAAGACGATGAGATTGCGGTGAGAATAGCCAATTCCCTTGAGAAGTATGTAGTTGTAGTGTATAACGATCCAGCTCTGGCCATGGTATCCCTGCACCTCAGGGGTCCCATCTAGCCAGTAAAGATAAAACATGGGTCTATGAATGACCAGTTCGCCATTCGGGGCCTGGTATATCATCACATTGCCAAATTCACCATAGTTTGAGTAATTGTTATCTGAACCGGTTACGTAAGTCTGAACATTGATCTCGGGGTTCGATATTTTTTTGATAAACACCATGTCTCCTGTATTCAGGACCCCCGGTACCCACTGCGACGAGTGCTGCATGCTTTCGGACGATACCACGGAGACAGGTGGCCAGATTCCGGAATAGGCTGTTATAGAACCGAACACCGCTACTAGTGCCAGTATGGCAAATAGCGTCACAATGCGACCCCTCTTCATAGTTC
>JAJYEP010000014.1:19485-22289 GCA_021785735.1 Thermoplasmata archaeon
TGCATGCTTTCGGACGATACCACGGAGACAGGTGGCCAGATTCCGGAATAGGCTGTTATAGAACCGAACACCGCTACTAGTGCCAGTATGGCAAATAGCGTCACAATGCGACCCCTCTTCATAGTTCTCTGGGTAAGTGAAACAATGGAATAAAGATTTTATCGATTCAAATTTTCACTCATGACTGAAATTTGAACCCTCAATTTTGAGTATTAACTATTGACTCAAGTTGACTCGAAATGGTTAAGCCAACGCTATCTGTTATGTTGTTAGGAAGCGCGGATTGATCAATCAAAAGGATTAAATCGGCAGATTCAATCAACACTTACATGGCTGACAAGAAGAACGAGGGCTTTCAATCTGGAGCCGGTTTAATCAGGTACTTTGAGGAGGAAGAAATCAAGGGACCTGCACTTGATCCTAAACTGGTGATATATCTTGCAGTCGCTATCGCTGTCTCGGTCGAACTCCTGAAAATTTTCTTCCCAATCTGAATAGAATTATTGATCTCGCGCAACAGGATCATCAATTTCCCGCCTTGAATGGGCTTTTTCGGCAACCGCTTAAATATTCAAACCTAAATCCTGAGGTTTCGGCTTCATTATGCGTACTGGGATTACGAGATTAAGGTGTAAAAATGACATTTGTTGATCCATTGGCTATAATGCTGATAGGTTTGGCGATGGGCACTGCGATAGGAGCATTTTATTTCTTTTTCGCGGCAAGAGGTAACAAGGAACAGCTGAGAAGCCTAATATATCCTGCAATAGGAATCGGACTTTTTGATTTCGTTAGCGGGTTCTACATGTCCTTTGCCTGGCCAATGACCGGCTTCGGATATGCTTACAACATGCTTTTTGGAGACCCGCTACTTATGTTCGGGCTGCTGTTAACCATATCTGCGGTAATGCTGTATAAGGACATGCATCTTGGACTGATGCCGATACTGGCTCTCCTGCTGGGTATCTATGTTATGGTTGGAGCGTACAGCATAGTCACTCTTCATTTGGAGAAGGGAAATGACCTCATAACCGCAATGGGTCTTTACCTGTTTGACGGTATTGGTGCTATACTGGCTCCTATTGCATATCTCAAGCCTCAGGCAAACAGTGCCAACAAATATCTATACTATCTGGAGTGGATTATACTTGGAATAGGTACAATCTTCGCACTGATTATAGGTTATATGGCGCTGAACGGACATCTCGCAAGCCCGCCATAAAAATTATCTCTCTAATTTATTTCTTTTTTTAATTTTTTTCAAAACCTTTTTCAAGACCGATAAGATTTTTATACCAGAAAATGAGCATTGAGCTTCTTGTAAGTTTGTGTTTTCTGGACCACTCAATATCCTTGTTCAGGTAAGAGAGGTGACTGTAGGTTCTTTTATCCTTTTCATAATCTGAACCGACCATATACTTCTGAATATTGTCAATTATGATCCCTGCAGAGTCAGTATCTATGAGGCCGGCGTCAATCCTCGCCCTTATCATCTCTATCTCGGATTTGTAGGTCAGCCTCTCTATATCATTGACAGACATCCAGTCTGTATAATAATTGAGAAAATCGGTCCAGGATTTTCCATTTTCAAGCAGGTTGTAGTAGTCATCTATAGTCCTGGCAGTTATATGAAATCCATATTTTTCAGGCTTCTCATATATCAGCGAGCCAGGATCTATGAAAGGAGTCAGAGGCGAGATAAAGACATAAACCGGCATCTTGTTTGATGTATGTCTCATAGTAAGGGCCTTTGCGTACCCGATGTCTGCGTCAAGCTCCTTCTCCCCCTGCTGGCTGATACCGAGGGTGAAATATACGTCAAACTTCTTGCATCCAAGTTCTGCTGCGTTGTCTATACTTTTTTCAAGTTCTGCATTAGTATATTCCCTCCCATTGTATCTTCTTATATGTTCGTTGGAGCTTTCGGGGGATATCTCAGCAGCGAAGTCATCGAACGTTCTGCTCAACGCGTAAAGATAATCACGGGTGGGCGGTTTGAAATATTCAGTGAGGATCGGTATGGTGATCCTTCTTTCCTTAACCTCTCTGAACAATTCTGAATAAAACTTCTCCCCTGCAAGATTAATGTCGCCTGCAACGAATATCGGAGATCCAAGAATTTCCTGGGCAAGTTCAATCTCTTCTGCGATAACAGAAGGGTTCCTGAATATGGGAGAGACACCGAAATAGTTGTTCTTGTACGCGAAGTTGGACCCTCCGCAAAAACTGCAGTTGAACTGACATCCATGCTCTATTATTGTCACGGCTTCAGGATTGTTTATCCAGTCTGCGTAGGGCAGGTGACCCTTGATGTCATGATATCTTATGGCATTCCTCATGAGCAGTTTGTAGTCCAGAAAGACCTTGTCCATCGAATTCTCCCGCGATACTGGATTTGTTTTTATCATCCCGTTCTGCCTGTAAACAAGGTTCGGCACGTTTTCCAGTCCTCTTCCCACCTCCAGGGAATCCAGAAGTTTCATGGTGCTGTATTCCTGAAAGTCCCCCTTGAGGACAAAGTCTACCTCAGGATATTTCTTCAGGATCTGATCCGAGAAGTAGCTGGCAGAAAATCCACCCAACAGCACGGGCTTATCCGGGTGGATTTTCTTGAGCATCCTTGCAATTTTGACTGCACCCTGCACATGTGGAAGCCAGTGAAGATCTATCCCGTACACTTCACTTTCAATGGAACGCAGATATTTCTCCACGTCAAATTTCTTAGACATGACCATCATCGTGGCCACGTTGCATATCCTTGAGTTATATCCGTTCTTTATGAGGTAGGAGAGCATGCTGATGAA
>JAJYEP010000071.1:0-1707 GCA_021785735.1 Thermoplasmata archaeon
AGATAGCAGGCGAGTGCACATTTGTTGCATGATTCATATATTTCCCAATTTGTGCTGTTCCAAAGTTTCCTGATATCAACGTCCCACACTTTCACCGATCCGTTGTATTCATTTAGAACATAGCAGGGCTGGACAATTCCACCAGTTGGATCAACATTGATGGTCAACCACGGTTTGCATGTCCACTTTTCTCCTTGGAACCAGGAATTTATGATCGCGTCAAAATATTCCCTTGTATTGAGAATGGGGTAACCGGCATCCTTGAAATTTCTTAGCATCTCTATGGTATGTTTGAGTTTGTTCTGCTCAGGTGACATCTGTTCGGCTGTTGAATAATCGTACGCTATCTGGAAATTTATACTCACACCAAGCTTCAGCGCGAGTCTTACAAGGTCCTCTGCCTGATCCATGTTATCCTTCGTAATGGTGGAACTTATTGACATCGGGATTCTATCCTTTGCAGCTTCAATCCCTTCCACGGCCCTCCTGAATGATCCAGAAATTCCCCTCAGTTTGTCATGCACATCTCCGATCCCGTCAAGCGAGACAAAGAGATAATTCAGATTTTCCTCTATATCCTTGATTTTAGTTTTAAGGAGCCATCCGTTTGTGACCATTGATGTATGAAACCTGCGATAGGATTCTTCCAGTATCTCCCCAATGTCATTTCTGAGAAGTGGTTCCCCGCCCTCATAACCCATGAATGAAACTCCGGCGGACTTAAGGGAATCCATTATCTTCACCTCGTATTCAAGTGATAGAAGTTCCTCATCCTCGCGTCTCCAGAAGGGGCACATCTTACATCTGAGATTGCAACTGTAAAGAAGCTTGTGTCCTGCAATCAGGGGGAGCTTTGTTTTCGATCCCCCTTTGAATCTTCTTATAATGCTCCTTCCGACCACAGGTTTTAAGAGAGCCATTATATAATCAGTTAATTCGAGTATTCATAGTTTAAGGGTGAAAAAAAGGCGTACTGAAAACAAATTGTATCCGGCATCTGCATAGCAATCTCCTGAAACCGCGTAACCTCTTAATAATGCTTATTTAATGTATGGTGAGGGGAATTGGAAAGTCTATGGGCGGGCAGAATGTAGATGGGGGGGCGGGGCGCTCGGGATACGAGTTTAGATTACTTGTGATATATGCCGTTTCACTGATTCTATCCATCCTCATCATAGTTATTTCAATAACTGTATTCATCGTTATAATTTACATCCGAGGCAATGTTTCAGGGACATTTTTCTACCTATTCATAATCATAGTCGCGAGTAATTTTACGATTGCAGGATTTTCCCTGAGAGGATTGACCAGAATCTATCCAGCACTTATTCTGGAACCGCGGGACAAAAGATCTGCGTTCACTGACGTGGCAATTCGCGGGGCAACAGAACAGAGTGCGGAGAAACCTGAACTCAAAAGAGAATATTTCACAGAGACGGAACTCGAGATAATTGACCTGCTTAAGAAAAACGGCAATAGCATGCTTCAGAGTGCAATAGCGGCAGCCACAGCGATGTCAAAGACCACAGTATCAAGAACTCTCACATCGCTTCAGGACAAGGGAATCATAATAAAAATAAGGAAAGGGGTAACGAACGATATAATCCTTGTTGAAACCAATTTCAAATAGTTTCATGAAACATGTTCCTGCCACGTATTAAGAACTTTTTCGGCATATTTTATGTTATGGAAAAAAGAATTGAAAAC
>JAJYEP010000071.1:1807-4582 GCA_021785735.1 Thermoplasmata archaeon
GTAAAGGCACGAGGCAAGTCGATCAGCAAGGCAGTTGACATAACGGAGATCACGAGGCACAAGTTCCTACACGAAGTAAAGTACGGCAAGATAACTCTGGACACTGAAACGCTTCAGGGAGAAAGGGGAGAGTCAAAAGTATCCTCCATAGAAATAACTCTTGTTAGATAGAGTTAATTCCTCTTGAATCCCAGTTTCTTCTGGAGAGTCTATTTATAAGCTCTTCAGTTAATTTATCCAACACTGTTTTTTCGGTAAAGGATTAAATTCCAAGGTGCAATGTCGTCATAAACTGGTACTGATGAAGGATCTTCATGAATGGGAGTCAAGTCTCAGAGAGCGGGTAGAAAAGATTAACCGGAGATTGATAGAATCTGTAGCCTGCGATCAGGAAGATCTTCAGAAGATGTCAGAATATGTGATAGAAGCAGGCGGGAAGAGACTTCGACCAATTCTTACCCTTTTGAGTTACAGCATTGCAAGCGATAAACCATATGAGGAAATACTGGACCTTGCAGTGGCAACAGAATTGGTGCACACTGCGAGCCTTATACACGACGACATAATTGATAATTCTGATATGAGAAGGGGACGTGAAACTTTAGGCTCCAAATATGGGATCTACAACGCAATTGTTGTGGGTGATTACCTGTTTACCAAGGCATACGAACTGGCGTCAAGATATGGGCCCGAGGTTTCAAGAATTATGGCGCAGGGTGCCATGAAGATGGCCGAGGGCCAGATACTGGAATATGATAACCTCGGGAATCTGGGAATGAGCGAGAAAACTTATCTTGACATCATTTCAAGGAAGACAGCAGATCTATTCAGTGTTTGTGCCAGAGGCGCGGCAGAAGCAGCCGGAGCGGACAAGAAAACTGCGGGCGATCTTGGGCAATTTGCTCTGAGTCTCGGCATGGCATTCCAGATTACAGATGATATTCTTGATATAATAGGAAATGAGGAGACGCTTGGGAAGCCAATATTTGTTGATATTGCACATTCTGCCATCACGCTGCCGGTGATCCACGCATTATCAAGGAATGACAGTATATCTGAATCAATTAGATCAATACTCACCGATAAGGGACACCTGAAGGACCAGAGAGAAAAGCTGAAGAACCTGTTTCTAGAATCAGGATCGATAGAATATTCTCTCCAGATGGCAAAGGATTATGTCATGCAATCAATTGACTCGCTGAAGGATACCGGAAAGTCCCCTGACCTGGATACGCTGATGGACCTTTCGATCATAGTTATTGACAGGATCAGTTCCATTGCCTGATTCGTGATTCGTTGTCAACACTTTTCTTTACTAAAATTTGGATTCTCAAAAATATAATTTTTAGAACTAAAATAATAATGATCCCTTGCGTTCATTCCCTCTCTTGCCAATGTGGAACGATCCTCACGTGGATTAAACAGAGGGATCGGTACCTTACATGACTGAACAAAGAATGTATCCGAAAAAAAGGGATTGTCCAGATCACTGAACTCTTCTCAATATCCTCTTCTTATTAATCAAGCCGATTCTTATGGCCTCTCCCCTCGACATCTTATGGGCGTCCAATGCTTCCTGTTAGCTGATTGGCAACGATGACATGGCGTCTTAAAAACCCCCTCTCACTGAACAACGCATGAACTGCCATCTATCCGGGCTGCAAGGGTGAAATAAAAAAGAACGACGTTTCAACATAATCATGGCAGTACCAAAAAAAATCGATAATGTTCTATTATCATTTGCAATCCTATGCACATGACAAATTCATATTCTCTGGATGAGATAATAGAAAGCGTGGGCTTGGAAAAAGAGAATTCAGGTACATACAATGGGGAATGGATAGGAACAGGGAAGGAAAAGATAACCTCATACAGCCCGATTGATGGCAGCATAATAGGAAGCGTGACCGCCACCACAAAGAATGACTACGAACAGGTAGTGAAGAAGGCTTATGAGGCCAACAAAAAATGGTCTGAGATGCCACCTCCCGTAAGAGGAGCACTGATAAGGGAGATAGGTAATGAACTGAGGAAGGAAAAACAGAAACTTGGTCGCCTGGTCTCGATGGAGGTTGGAAAAACAAAGGTCGAAGGAGAAGGAGAGATTCAGGAGATGATAGATATTGCAGATCTGGCAGTTGGGCTCTCAAGACAGCTTTACGGCCTTGAGATTGCCTCCGAAAGGCCAATGCACAGGATGTATGAGCAATGGCATCCACTCGGAACAATTTCCGTCATAACTTCATTCAACTTTCCATGCTCAGTATGGTCCTGGAACGCATTTATAGCAGCGGTAACCGGGGATACTGTTATATGGAAACCCTCATCCAAGGCTACACTTACGGCAATAGCGGTGATGAGAGTTATGGAGCGTGTAGTAAAACGCCTTCATTATCCTGAAATATTTTACCTTGTCACAGGAAGCGGCGGAACTATCGGGGAGTCCATAGCTTCTGATCCAAGAATCAAGCTCGTATCCTTCACCGGCTCGGTTTCTACCGGTAAGCACATCTCGGAAACAGTTTCAAAACGCCTTGGAAAATCACTTCTAGAGCTTGGCGGTAACAACGCTGCAATTATATCAGATAAGTGCGATCTCAACATAGCACTGAAGGGAGTTGCGTTCGGTGCACTGGCCACAGCAGGACAGAGATGCACAAGCACAAGGAGAGCAATTGTGAACGAAAGAATATACGACACATTCATGACAAAACTTACCGAAATATATTCAAAGGTGAAGGTTGATAATCCACTAAAAGACGATGTGCTTGTGGG
>JAJYEP010000015.1 GCA_021785735.1 Thermoplasmata archaeon
TCGATCATCTTCTTCACCTTTGTCCACCGCCGACTTGGTAACTGGAAGCATCATTCAGGATTCAATTAGCGCATCCACCAGATCATATGACGTCCTCCTACCTCAAATCCAGGATGCAGAATCAGAACTTTGAGAGTGATTGGATGACTATACTTATCATACTTCCTCTAACTGGGAGAAAGAGCAGAAATCATCTCTTTATCGTCAAAAAAAGTTTTGGATTATTTCTCATTGTTCATGTTTTCACTTTTAACGAGAACTAATAGTTAAGTAGTGAGATTGTAATTTAATATCGGTATTTTTGACAAGATGTCCTGTGTGCAATTTACGATTTGAACGTTCAGGCCTCGATGATCTGTCTGCTCATCTGATAAAACAGAGCAGTAGAAGCAGTCCGGATCATGTGATGTGGCTTAACAGGGAGATTGGAAAGGAATCAATTAGTGCCGAAGAACTTTCCCGCAGACTCGAAGATTATTTTAAAGGAAAATCTATCAGTTCCTGGATTAAGGACCATTTCCTTTCAAGATTTTACGGTGACACTCCTCACAGGTTCATGATTGCGATGCAGAACCCCTCAAGGGGAATGCTGGCAGGTTATGCCTACGAACATCACTTTTTTCTTAAGCAGTGGGTGAAATCCCTGGCCTATGTTATTGCAAAATCAGATTTGGAAGAAGTGCAGAGGAATGAGATCGATAACATGCTCGTTGAATTTTTTGGATATGGCGGGAAGCCTAGCCATCATGAACTTCTGATCAGAATGGGAGAAGATCTGGGTCTGAAGAAAGACGAAATAATTAATGGATCGCCCTTACCAAGAACACAGAAATCCATTGGTGTGTGGGAAATGATATGCAGGGACAATCACTGGCTTGAGGGTATGGCAGCCATGCATTCACTTGAACTTGTTGCGAACAGGAACCTCAGACAGATGGGTTCTCGGGTCCATTATTTCAACGAGGAAATTCTTGGCAGCGACAGATATCCCAAGAGCGTCGTCGAGTTTCTCAGGGAAGGCTATGAAGCCGATGTTGGACATTCCGAATATTCTCTGCTTCTTGTGGACAGGCATTGCACCGATGTGAATCTAAGGGAGGAAATACTAGCATCATATCTTGAGTCGGAGGAGGCTTTCTACAGATATCTGGATGCAAGGTACCTGAGGGGTAAGGAATTTGAAGCGAAATTATGATGGTTGCGCCCTGTGCGATGCCACTTGGGGAAATTACTGGAGAGAGATCGAGGGGGAGAACACATTCTTCTGCTGCAACATCTGTGCTGATGCATATGAAAACATGTTAAAGAGAGTGAAGAAGGAGACGGGATGGGATAAGATTGACTATCTCGAGATTTCAGGTAACTACTCCGCCGGAAGAACGTGCTATGCAACAAAGGGTGATGAGAGATTTGATTTCTTTTTCAGGCATGAGGATGGTGAGATCACCGAGTTCAGGAAGCTTACCAAAGACTAATAACCTGTTTGATTTTGAGATCCCATATTTTGCAAAGCATGTTGTTGTAACCCTCAATTATACTTAAGTTTTAAATAAGTTTCTTTCCTTATTATGATATGTACGGTCCATTGAAGTATTATACGGAAGAATTTGTGAAGAACCTTGGTGACAGGGCAAAGGAAGTTCTATCATATATGTATCCTGCGGTCACCATGAGCGAGGAATCTGGAGAGATCCTGATCGAGGCTGATCTTCCCGGGTTTGACAAAAAAGATATAAAAGTGAGACTGGAAAATAATGCGGTGATAATCAGCGCAACCAGGAAAATTGACCCCAAAGGTAATGTTATGATGAACCAGAGACCTGAGAAGGTTTACAAAAGGCTCAGGGTTCCTTTTGAAATTGATCAGTCCGTAGACGTGAACGCAAAATATGCCAACGGTGTACTGACTGTGAGGGTCCCTGCAAAGGGAATGAAGTCGGTTAAGATTGACTAAAAGCTAATAACCTGGTATTTTTTAGCTATTCATTATTCATTTTAAGGGATTCACAGAAAATTACCTTTTGATACCGTGTATTTTCTTTTTTGCCTCTATCTGATTTCTGCATAATTCAATCCATGGGACTAACCTTTGACCATCAAAACCAAGAAGGCTATTATGTCTCCTATCACAGCTGGGTAACCAAAGACTGGATTCAGCCGGACAAGGTAGATTGCGCCCAGCAGTAAAAATCCAAGAAACACGGATCCGGGGACCCTATAGTCTTTCCTTGTGACCTGATTTGAGTCCTGTTCTTCCAGCCTCCTCTTAAGCAAAGGTAATACATCCAGCCCCTTTTCAATTGATACCACAGCCTTCTTTGCAAACTGGGATAACTGGTATGAATACAGTTCATTCAACATACCCTCCCTGTAAAGTATCTGACTGAGCACTCTAATGAACCTGAATTCAGGGTCAAGCTGCTTGCATATTCCTTCAAGCAGAGATGACATTCTCATATAGAGAACAAGTGACCTGGGAAGCCTGAAAGGGAATTCGAATATAACGTTGTTTGCAACAGCAAGAATTTCCCTGATCTCACGTTCTTCCGGGCTTACACCCCTCATACCAGCTATCGATAACTCTATTGTTCTTCTGATTATTCCACGGTTTGCAGCCGGTGAAAGAGCGTTCATGTCCAGCAGCGAATCGATGATGATATCGGGATCAGAGTTAAGGAGTCCCATGTAGAGGGAAAGAAGATCGAATCGGGTCTTCTTGTCCAGTGAACCGACCATTCCGAAATCGTACAGAATAAGTCTTCCATCCTCATTCACAGAGATATTCCCTGGATGTGGATCTGCATGAAATATGTCATCCCTCAGAAGCATTCTCAAAAATAGAAGATCAAGATGAAATGCCAGCGATTTCAGATCGAATCCGGCAGATCTCAGTTTCTCAAGATCAGTGATCTTGATTCCCGGCAGGTACTCCATTGTCAGGACATGCTTGCTTGACACCTCTGGAAAAACCTCGGGTATTATGACATTTTCCCTGTCCTTTATGTTTCTCCTGATTCTCTCGATGTTTGATGCTTCCTTCCTGTAATCCGCCTCGTCGAAAACCCTTGAAGAGAAATCCGCAATGACATTTTCAATACTGAGGTATAGGAATCTGTCCATCCTGTTTCTGCCCACCTTGAGCAGCCTCTTAATGATCACAAGATCCCTTTTGACTATTTCCTCTATCCTGGGGCGTGTAACCTTAACTGCAACTTTCCTTCCGGCATACTCTGCAAGATAAACCTGGCCCAGGGATGCCCCTGATATCGCGTTCTTATCGAAGTTCTTCAATTCCAGGTATCTCTCTCCAAGATCCGACCTGATGATTTCCTCAATCTCGCCGAATGGAGCAGGGGGCACATTGTCCTGAAGGTCCTGAAAGGATGCAAGATATTCGTTGGGCAATAGATCTGGACGCGACGAAATTATTTGGCCAAGTTTTATGTATGTAGGGCCTAGTGCGATAAATGTGTTTACAGCCTGTCTCCCATGTCTTTCCCTGAGAGGATCCCATTCTTCCGCCTGGGATCTTTTAGCGGTTTTTCTGTCCTTCAGGTAATGCCTGAAAACCGGGTACAACTTGATTAAAACTCTAAATTCGGAACGCCTGATTCCCTTCAGGTCTGTTTCTGAAGACATGTCATCAGGTGAGACTATTATCACTTAATAATTATTTGAAGCTGAATCCTGCAAGAAAGAATGTAAGATTGTTTACCAGTAGTCCATGTTTATCAGATCATCATACAGATTCTGGATCTTGTTCTTTATCTGAAGGATTCCATCATTGATGGAGCCTATGGTGTTTTTGATCTTCTGATTCTTGTATTCCGCCAGAAGAACAGAAAGCATGGGAAGCAGATCATTGTACATCTTGAGTGCGTTCAGGAGTACGCTGCTGAGATCATCCACGTTGACAGGCTGATCATCGATGATGAGATGATCCAGCATTTCATAGTCCTTGACGACCTCATCTTCCGGAAGTTGAT
This sequence comes from Thermoplasmata archaeon, assembly GCA_021785735.1. Taxonomy (GTDB): domain Archaea; phylum Thermoplasmatota; class Thermoplasmata; order Thermoplasmatales; family Thermoplasmataceae; genus JAKAFX01. Next base: position 3,987 of record JAJYEP010000015.1, read on the forward strand.
CCTCTGAAAACTCCCCAGTTTCCTTTGCGTTTTTTATTCTTTCGACTTCCATATTTTCCATGTTAATGAGATCGCTGAGAACAAGCCTAACGTGATCAAGTCTGGCCTTCTTTCTGAGATTTTCGTGTATGGATATGTTTTTTCTGAAAAGTCCTGCAATCTTGTCCATCAGATAGGTATTTACTTCAGCCGGATTCCGATTTGATATTGTTTCACCATATCTTTTATCGCTCATTTCAAGTCAATAGATACAGCCTCCTTTATAACCTTTTCTCACTTTTCGTGATACTGATTGTCACTATGGTGAAAATTTTGCTCGGTTTGCCTGTGTTTTGGTGCCCGACTAAGAAAACCTAATTAACTAGATAAAATACACTGGCGTGCTTGTTTCGCCTTCCATAGTTTCATCCGATCTGTTGCACCTCTCTCAAGAGATCGAAAAGTGCCAGAAAGCCGGGATTTATTCATTTCATATTGATGTAATGGATGGACACTTCGTACCCAACCTTACGCTTGGACCCGATTTTGTAAAAGCAATGCACAGATTTACAGATGCGAGATTTGATTCCCACCTTATGCTGGAAAGGCCTGACAGATACTACAGATTATTCTATGATTCAGGGTCATCAGTTATTCTTATACATGTGGAGTCACCTGTTAACACAGGCCGTTTAATAAAAGAGATGCAAGACCAGGGTATTGGTTATGGAATTGTCGTGAACCCGGAAACTGATCTGAAAAAAGCTTTCCCCTTTCTCGACAATGCTGAGATTCTGCTAATCATGTCTGTACACCCTGGCTTTTCAGGACAGGAATTCATAGAATCTGCTAGGGACAAGATTGCAGAGGCAAGAAAATACATAGATGAAACTGGACTAAAGGCGAAGATAGAAGTAGACGGTGGGATTAATGATAAAACTGGGAAACTGGCTGCCCAAGCTGGAGCGGACATACTTGTTTCTGCTTCATACATCTTTTCGGGAAATGTCGCGGAAAGGATTTCAACCTTGAAATCAATCACGCGTTAGTGGGTTCTATTACTATTCTGCCAGTACTTTTTGACTTGAATTGTGTCATTGCCTCCCTGATGTCTTTCAGATCAAAACGCTTCTCGACCGGCATCCTGATTTTGCCTGTCCTCGCTAATTTCAGGATATCGTTCATATCATCCCTGCTACCACCAGTTGTACCGAAGATCGAAATTTCGGAGCTATATACTCTCGATAAGTCAAGTGTGGATTCCTTACCATTGTATATTCCAAATGTCACTATCCTTCCACCTCTCTGTATATGGTGCAGAGAGTCAGCGAAAACCGATCCACCTAATGAGTTCATGACTATTTCTGTCTTGAGGTCCTCGGGTATTTCATCTATCCTGTAGACCTTATCCGCCCCATATTCAGAAATCCAGCTCTTTCCCGACACCGCAATAACTTTCAAACCCATTGATTTTGCAATCTGCACAGCCCATATACCCGTATTACCTGATGCCCCGTACACAAGTATACTCTCTCCCTCTCTGGGTCTAGTCCTCTTAATCGCATGGTAGGCCGTTAGACCACCAACAGGGATGCTTCCAGCCAGATCCTTATCTATTCCGGATACCCTGTAAACATTCCTTTCGTCTACATATATCTCCTCTGCGTAAGATCCATTGGTGTTCACACCGAAAAGTCCACCATTAATGCAGAGTTCTTCATGACCGTCAAGACAGAAATCACAAGTTCCGTCGTAGAGTCTAGGATACACGATCACGCTGTCCCCTTCTCTAATGGAATGTCCAGAGCTCAAGGCTGTCCCATAGCATTCAGTACCCGGTATATGAGGGATGGGATTGATTCCATAGATTATCTTTCCGTGAATCAGATTATAATCAACAGGATTGATTCCAGTCTGGATGACTTTAATCCTTATTTTTCCCACTGATCCCTTCTCTTCAATCTCCCTAATCTTAAGATATTCCAAGCCCTGTGGGGTTTCAAGAACCGCTGCCTTCATAAACATCCTATAATCATTTGTTATATCTATTTTAGGGCACTAGACAGAGTTAACTGCTGGGTTGAATCAGGGTGCTTTATCACGCAAATCAGAAACGTTCTTTTTCCATATCTTCAATGCATGTGGTGCGGTCCGCCCTCATGAGTGGCTTCGTTTGTCTCCTCTAAGGTCCCGTTAATGAAGTCGTTCATGACGGTATCCACTTTTCTTGCACCAGAAGCGTATATCTTTATTCTTCCCTTTGCGTATCTAAAACCAGGTCCACCTATTCCAGCTGTAATGATAGCAGACGCATGCTTTTCTATTGCGGAATTTATTGTATGAATCCCTTTCGTAAGGGTCGCCTTTACAGCAGGATTTTCATATCTCTCAACTATCCTGTATTTATTCCCGGAAACTTCCATTAACACAATTTCCTTGCTGTCTCCAAGATCATCAACAATGTCATCATTTACCGTTGCACAGACCAACATACACTGTTATCGATTTCCGATAATAAACACTCGCACCTTATATCTTAGGGTCATTCGGACAAGTATGCCGTGAGCCGGGATTGAACCAGCGACCCCCAGATCTTCAGTCTGGTGCTCTCCCTACTGAGCTATCACGGCGTGAGTGCCTGATCACTTCGTGATTTAATAACTTCCGCTTGTCAGGTGCATAACCAATTTAAATAATGAATTGACCACTCAGCTCGCCCGTCTCACATCATCGAAGTCAGCTTAGGCTGAATTCATCACGGTGGTCACTTTTTTCAGAATTACCAGACTGTTAATAATCTTCCTGTAAATTTATTTCCAGAGAATAAACATTTAGAATAACATACTGATTACCCATTGCAGATATGGGGCTGTGGGGTAGCTTGGCATCCTACGGGCTTTGGGAGCCTGAGACCCCGGTTCAAATCCGGGCAGCCCCATTTTTTTAGCGTGTATTGTTTACAAAGAAAGAATGTTTTATGCTCTGCCACACAAGGAATATCTGCCCTCTGATTGACAATTGCTGTTTGATCATTTTTTCCATTATCTTTGTTTCCATATGGGACCAAATCTACGCAACATGGATGGTACCATGGGTATTTATCAGCTGTCAGTATATCAAATCAAATGAAGCATGCCACAGCGGATGATTTGATAATGCATGCTCAATTGCTCGAAAGATTAAGATCAATGAATGGAATTCATGAAAGGACCCCGGGACATTTTTACTACAAAAAGATCAATGTTATTCATTTTCACATTGATGACAATAATATTTATGCTGACATAGGCCAGATACGGGTACCTGTCTCCTATGACAATTATGAAAAGATCATCTCGCTGATCAAGTCATATATGCGGTCAAAATGACTGCACAAATTTGACATGACATTCGTGCTCTGGATAATATTCCTTCAAATCTCTCATACACCATCAATAACTTATATTGGCCTCTTTAGCATAGAATCGTGCACACTGTTTTTCGCTCCAATATGATTTGTGTTTTATATCTCCTTTAGGAAAGCTGTCCCAAAAACTGGGAAAATTTCATATCAGTTCCGAAATACCGATTCATGGTTTTTACCCTCATTGCTGCCCAGAACACATCCGGCAGTTCCGTCGGAACACCACAGGTTTATGATACAATACTCTTGATTATCATTGTATTATTGCTGGTGGTAAGAAGATCAATCCGATCCATAAGGGGAAGGAAATTTTCCAAGAGGAGAATTATCCAGAGACCGCTTTTGTTGGTTATTTTGAGTGCGGTTTTTCTTTTCTTTCCTGTATTTTATCAGAGCGACCTCATCTATTTTGTCCTTTCAATAGTAGCCGGTACAATAATCGGAACAAGACTCGGTACGTTGTCGACCGTCTACAGCGACAGGGGAGAATTCTATTACAGAAGTTCAATAATTCTGACATCTCTTTGGGTAATAATGTATGTCTCAAGACTGGTTCTTGAACTTTTTTTCAATGTCTCATCGTATTTAATCGATACCATTTTCATCATACTTTTATCTTTCTCTGCGGGCCTGTTTCTGGGTGAAGCCATAAACCTAATAGAGAAATACAATGATGCAAGAGCCACCATGGAAAGGCAGAACCAGGATTCGACGGAAAGGTAGAGAACGTTTCAAGATAACTTTTGAGCGCCTAAGAAACTTCTTTAACATCGTAATGGGTAGCCATGTTTGTCTGCCGGTTTTGACCTGTGTTTAAGTGTTAGAGAAATTTTTTATCATTTATAAGTATGCTAATCGGTGAATGAGAATGAATTTGTGGAGCTATTCTTGCAGATAACTCCGAAGATAATGAGGGGGCACACATATAGAATGGTGCTTGTCAGGACAAATTCAAATTTCATCATTCCTCCCATAAATGAATCCCGATATCTTGACATTCGAACAATTCCGTTATTGGATAAATACAAACTTGTTGTCACATCATTTACGCATTCACAGTACGAGAAATTCAAAATGGATTTCTCCGATCAGCTCGATTTTCTCCGTATACCTAGAGAAAAATTCCTGAATATTGTTAATTTTGCAATTGATCGAGGCTTCACATTTCATTCCTTTACCTCTGTGGGAAGAGGAAAAATTCACATCAAGGCGAAGGAAGGGGAATCATCTTCCTGGGATCTTTACAATGAGATGATGGAGCTGATTCCCAAGGGTTTTAATCCATATATGCTGGAGTTCAGGGACTCTGGACAATTTGTCAGTATCAGGTCTGACTTCAATGTCTTCGCCACCCGGATAAATCGTGATATTGTCCACCTTACATTTAACGTGCTTTCTGAGATTCTTGCAGGAGAGAGTGACTCCATCGAAAGATATGCGAACTTCATTCCTGAGAGCAAGCACTCAGATGATCTTTTCGTCAAAATAAATCCAATAAAATTTTATTTCCCAAAAGAACCAAACAGGGCTGAAATAATCAGAAAGCTGGAAAGATTCTTCCGCATCGGAGAGAATCGTCAAGTTAATGACAGGAAATTCCTGATTTTGAACAGGAAAACTGGAGATCTAGAATTTTTTGTCACAGATAACGGCAAAACATGGGAGATATTTCCTGCTGTCGATTGCGAGATCGAACCTCTCATTGTCTTCAATGACGTGATTCGGGAATACGGAGGCGGTCTTTCATGAACAGGAAACTTTTAAAACTGGATCGGTTGAAATCCATGGAGCTGGAGCAGTCAAGACATGAACTCCTCTCTGCGGTTTTTTCTTCCCTGCAGTCAAACTATGATGAGATCAACTACACCGTAGAAAGGATAGATGACGCCCCAACCCACACTTTTACGATGAATGCATCCCGACTTGGACCGGAAGGAAAATTTGTATTGCTGTTCTATTTTGTGCAAAATAAGGACGAGAAATATCTGCGAAGCGAGATTCAGTCATTCCTTGAAGAGAAGATTGATCCTGGCCTGAACAGCCTGGACAAGGTTGTTGTGGTTCCAAACGAAACTGACATGCGAAACGTCGACATATCTGCCTCAATTTATAACACAGTGGTCTGGAGAGTGAACAGAATTACATGGAAGATAACCAAACCAGCAGGGACCCACTTTGATACGACGCTGAACTCAGCAATCAAAAACGGTCTTGGTTTTCTGGACATATTTCCGCTGCCATACACGGAGTTTATGCATCCACTTCTGAAATACAAGATTATGAATCTGAATTATTTCTATACCGGAAAGCACAGAATTCAGGATGTGATTTCGAAGGCAACAGATTATGCTTACCTGAACTCGGTTGGCATAGAGAGGCAGAAAATAAAGCTTGACTTCACTTCATTAGTTAGAGTAATGATAAGGAGCGGGATTATATCAAGTTCCGGAGATTATTTAACCCTCTCCTCGGCGCCAGGTTTCGAAATCAAGTTTCTCGGCAAATATTACGATTTTATAGAAAAATCCTCAAAGAGGACTCTTTTTGATTACGAATCGCTGGTTTGAGCTTGATTGTTCATATACAATTTCCGAAAAGTGATTCTAAATCTATTTATGAAGCCTAGATGATTACCTTTCATGGACAGCGAAGTTCAAAAATATTTGAAGAAAATTGAGCAGGATGCAGTGGAATTTATCCAGTTTCAGTTCACGGACCTGGCCGGTTTCGTAAAGACTGTAACAGTTCCAAGGAACAGGTTCCCCAGTGCCCTGGAAGAAGGGGTTGTTTTCGATGGCAGTTCTGTGGCAGGTTATGCACAGATCGAGGAATCAGACATGCGTGCCCACCCCGACCTGAGCACTTATACAGTGCTGCCGAACGATAATAACAATGGAAAGGTTGCAAGATTCATTTGTGATATTTACACCCCTGACAATGAACGGTTCCAGGGTGATCCACGCTTCATTCTTCAGAAACTTGTAGAAAAGGTGCACAGGGACAAGCTGGATTTTTTCGTAGGACCTGAATTTGAATTTTTCCTGTTCAAGAGAGGACCAGACGGAGAACCCACCAACACACCAAGTGACTATGGAGGCTATTTTGACAACACTCCTCTTGACTCATCCAGTGAGATCAGACAGGAGATACTTCAGAATATGTATGCTCTTGGATACCAGCCTGAAGCTGCGCATCATGAAGTGGCTTATGGACAACATGAAATAGACCTCAGGTACGCACCTGCAATAGTAATGGCCGACAGAATTGCCATGCTAAAGAATATTATAAAAAATACAGCACAGAAATATGGCCTTTATGCTACATTTATGCCAAAACCTATAAATGGCGTTAATGGGTCCGGAATGCATATTCATCAGAGTATAATGGCCATTGATGAGGCCAGAAATATGTTCTTCGAGGAAGGAAAAAAATACGAGATCAGCGACCTGGGAATGCATTATCTGGGTGGTATTCTGTCACATGTGAAGGAATCGTCAGCAATATTGGCCTCATGGGTAAACTCATACAAAAGACTCATTCCAGGGTATGAAGCTCCGGTCTACATATCTTGGGCAAATAAGAACAGGAGCGCCCTCGTGAGAGTTCCAGCAGGCAGGTTTCTCAGAAAGAGGATGGAACTTAGATGCCCAGATTCTGCCGGGAACCCTTATCTTCAGTTTGCCTCTGTTCTTGCAATGGGCCTTGATGGAATAGAAAGGAAAATCGAACCCCCGGAACCAGTTGAGAGGGATATATTCCACATGTCCAAGGAGGATCGTGACAAGGAAGGCATTCAGGCGATGCCCGAGAGTCTTGGGGAGGCACTTTTCCATCTCAGGAATAGCGCTCTTCTCAAGAACACCCTTGGAAAGCATACCTTCGAGAACTTCATTACCTTGAAATCAAGAGAATGGGACGCATTCAGATCACACGTGACAGAATGGGAACTGAAGAGATACCTGCCCGTGTTGTAAGAACACGGAGACTTATTTTATTAGATTGTTTATCACCATCTGGAGTATTCCTCCATACCTGAAATATTCATATTCCACCGGCGTGTCGATCCTCACGTTAAGTTCTTCCCTTGCGGCCTTACCTGCGGTATCCTTGTACAGGAGAATTGCGCCTTCAGGCTCATCCTCGTTGGAAAACTCTATACTGAATGGACCTGACAGGTCAGCATTAAGGGACTGGAAACTTCTGCCGGCCCTGAATTCGAGTGGTATGACACCCATACCAACAAGATTGCTTCTGTGTATCCTCTCATAGCTTCTTGCAATGACTGCATTGATGCCCAGAAGGTTTGTACCCTTTGCAGCCCAATCCCTTGAACTACCAGTTCCGTATTCAGATCCTGCAAAAACTATCAGAGGCGTCTTTTGGACTGAATATTCCACCGCAACGTTGTATATGAAGTCCTCATTTCCCGTGATAACATTCTTGGTAAAAGGCCCTTCCTTTGAAACCATCATATTCCTTATCCTGTTGTTTCCAAAAGTTCCCCTAATCATGACTTCATGATTTCCTCTTCTCGAGCCGAACGTGTTGAAATCCTCCGGTGAGACCCCATGATCAATGAGATATTTTCCCGCAGGGCTGTTCTTGGATATTGAACCCGCAGGTGATATGTGATCCGTTGTCACAGAATCACCGAGCACTAGAAGTGGTCTGGCACCTGAGATCCTCGAAAACTTTCTTTTTCTATTAAGTGCAAAACCCTCGAAGTATGTGGGGTTCCTGATATAGGTACTTTTCTGATCCCAGGGGTAAGTCTTGCTGGCTTCCACGTCTATATTCTTCCAGTCTGAGTTCATTTCCTCAACATTGGTGTACTTCTCTACGAACATACCTCTCGTTATCATCTTCTCCATAACCTCTGATATTTCGCTTTCCTCAGGCCATATGTCTTTGAGAAAAATCGCTTCTCCATCCTTCCCAATCCCCAAGGGTTCCTTATCCATGTTTATCGTGACTCTACCCGCTATTGCAAAAGCAACCACCAGCGGAGGAGACATCAGATAGTTCGCCTTCACGTCACGGTGAATCCTGGCCTCAAAATTGCGATTTCCGGAAAGAACTGCGGCTGTTGACATGTCGTTGTCAACAATAGCTTTCTGTATCTCAGCATCCAGGGGACCGCTATTGCCGATGCACGTCGTGCATCCGTACCCGACCAGATAAAAGCCAAGTCTATCCAGATATTTCTGAAGGCCGGATTTCTCGAGATATTCAGTGACAACCCGTGAACCAGGCGCGAGTGAGGTTTTCACATTCTCTCCAGTCTTCAGGCCCTTTTGCACTGCATTCCTCGCGAGAAGCCCTGCACCAATCATCACACGAGGATTGCTTGTATTTGTGCAGCTGGTAATGGCAGCAATTACAATGTCACCCTCAGTCAGTGAGGTCTGTTTTCCGTTTCTGTTAATCTTCACCTTCTTCAGGAATACCTGTTTCTGTGAGCCTGAACTTTCATGGCTGGTCTCCATAAAATTCAGGAAACTGTTCCCGATATCGGACAGATTCACGTGCTGCTGTGGAAGCTTTGGACCTGCAACGCTCGCGTCAATTGAATTAAGATCCACGTCGATTATTTCGCTGTATCTGAGACCTTTCTGGTCACCGAAAAGTCCCTGCGCCAGGAGATACTCCCTTATCAGGTTTATGTGGTGGTCAGTCCTTCCGGTGGATTTCAGATACTGCAGCGTTATCTCGTCTACGGGAAACAGGGCAAGCGTGGCTCCATACTCCGGACACATGTTGGAAAGTGTGGCCCTGTCGGTTGCAGATAATGAACCAAGACCATCCCCATAAAACTCCAGGAATTTTTCGACCACCTTGTGCTTCCTGAAAATTTCTGTAAGTGTGAGGACAAGATCAGTAGCTGTAATTCCTTCCCTCAGTTTGCCGTGCAGATTCACGCCTACCACACGGGGCAGCTGGATTGTCACATTCTCGCCCAACATTGCGGCTTCCGCCTCGATGCCTCCAACCCCCCAGCCGAGAACCCCGATTCCATTCACCATGGTTGTATGGGAATCTGTTCCTACAAGAGTGTCCGGATATGCCACTTTTTCCTTTTCACCGTTTACCGTAACGACGCTGGCAAGATATTCCAGGTTAACCTGGTGAACAATCCCAATTGATGGCGGGATAACGCGCAAATTCTTGAAAGATTTGCTAGCCCACTTAAGAAATCTGTAGCGCTCGATATTTCTTTCAAATTCTTTCTTCCTGTTCAGATCAAATGAATCCTCATTTCCATAATAATCAACCTGCACAGAGTGATCGATAACAAGATCCACAGGGACCTTGGGATTTATTATATCCGGGTTCTTGCCGAGTTTCTTTACGGCGTCACGCATAGACGCAAGATCGACGACTGCCGGGACGCCTGTGAAGTCCTGCATGAGGACTCTTGAAACCTTGAATGACATTTCCGTTTCTTCGGGCTGCTGCGCATTCCAGTTGATAATTGCCTCAACATCCTTGGTTGTTATGTTTTTTCCGTCAAAATTTCTAATCATTGACTCGAGGATAATCCTCAGGGAAATAGGAAGCGTCTTAATTTCTGGGTGCGCCTTCTCCAGATCCTTGATCGAATAGTATGTTATATTTTCTCCATCAACTTTCAGGGTCTCTTTGTGTTCCTCTCCTTTATAAGAACTCATGGGCAGATATTATCTACAGATAAATATGATTTCTGGAAACCACACACCGGCAATAATTTAATAAGGGAAGTTGTATTTATTATTCTGTGATAATTGGAGAAAGAAGATAATATGACAATTATGGATTATTTTCGGCATCCTCCCGATTTAAAGAATCTTTCACCGGCACAGGTGAATGAACTTTCAAAGAATAGTGATTTTAGCGTTATAGACGTAAGGACAAGGTTTGAATTTAACAACGGCCATATCGATAAATCCTTGCATTATTCGCTTGGTCATGAGAAAGAGATAGCAAAACAATTCGGTGCAGGAAATAAGATAGTGTTGGTTTGCAAGACCGGACACCGGAGCAGAGCTGCAGCCAATCGACTCCACAGAATGGGAGTGACCAACCTTCAACATCTTGAGGGGGGAATTGACAGATGGAGAAGAGAGAATTTACCACTGACCAGATAGAGTGATTCTTGTTTCTCCGATGTAGAACACTTGAGATTTGCAAGGATTTTTATAGATAATTTGTGTTCTGAAGTGTTGGATTATAATAATCTGAATGTATTGGTGTTAGTATAAATGGCAGATGATAATGAGATAAAACAGTTATCAGAGGAGGTCAGGAATCTAATTGCAGCAGCTAAGAATAATTATGAAACGGCACTGAGGCTGCAGGAACGACTTAATAACCTGATGAGCGCCGGAAAGAACTCAGTATCTGGACAGCAGCAGGAGAAGATGGCCCAACCACAATCTTCATCTCCTGTCTCCTCAGCTACGCTCATCGATGGTATGGACCAGAGGGAACGAAAGGTCTCCATGGGAAACGAAAAGATCGATGAGCTGCTCACTGGTGGTATCAGAGTCGGAAGCGGTGTTGTTCTGATAGGTCCTCCTTTCTCGGGAAAATACGTACTTGCCTGGAATTTTGTTGCCCAGTCTTTGAAGGAATCTATTCCTGTAGTAATTGTAACCACCGATAAAGATATAAATGAAATTAAATACCAAGTTGGAAAAATATATCCAGCCGTGGACGAAGCTGAAGTCAATGGCCTCCTAAAATTCATTGACATTTACTCCAGAAGCATACAGTCTCAGTCCCCGTCTAAATATGCAACTGTCATAGACAGTATTACAAACATCAGCTCCTTGTTAAAAAACACAGATCAGATTGGAACAGAGATAAGGAAGAATCATCCTTATTACAGGCTTTTGTTCACTTCTTTGACCTCGTATGCCACAGAACTGGACGAAAAACTGCTTCTTAAGTTCGTTCAGCAGTTTTCCCAGAAGAGAAAATCAGAAAACTGTATCTCTCTCTATCTAATGGAGGCTGCCGTTTTTGATAAGAAGCTGATAGAGGCTGTGGCATATCTTGTTGACGGAATAATTGAATTCAAGAACGAGGCATCTAAGAGCTTTCTGAAGGTGACAGGACTGGGAAACGCAAGGTCACGCGATTGGATTGAGATATATACAAATGATACGTCTTTTGATCTTGGATCATTCACACTGGAAAAAATCAGGTAGTTTCCTTCGTGTCCCTTACAGGTTTATATGCCCTGTAGACATTCATCTTTGATCAAGAATGAGCAGACTGGTATTACATGAAAGAGATCACCCATACGTTGTAAAAGTCGGCGAAGAAACCCTGCATTTATGCGCATGCGGTCTGTCGAAGAACAAGCCCTACTGCGATGGATCTCATGCAAAGACATTGAAAGAAGGATCTGACCTATTCATTTACGACAAAGAGGGTAAGGCTATTAAGGTAGAATCCTTCTATCCAAAATAATCTCTCTTTTCCAAATAATTTTAAATCTATTCAGACAAGTCTACTGTTATTCAGATTATGGTCAATGTATAATTAGAGTTGAAAATTTCTATTTTAGGAATGAAAGCACGAATCCATATCGCCGTACTAACGTTTCACAATTTTCTTTAAAACCGCCCCGGTTGTATTTCTTATTTTTGCGGATTGGCCGTTTATATATCGGTTGTTAATCATAATAAATGTGCTTTTCATTTTCTTTCCTCCATCCTTTTATGAGTGCGTGTTCTACTGCGCTGATGATTGCGATTTTGTACACTTTAAATTTCCATAGGAATCATTTTAATCTTTGTTTCAAGTTCCTTCAACAGAACATTAAGATCATCACATCAATGCAAATCTTTTCCGTTCTTCGAGATGCCCAGTGTACTTTTATGAGCTTTGAATTGTAATTCATCGTCAGGAAAATGTTTGATTAAAAGAAAGACGAAGACCACGAGATGAAGCACAGATTAAAGGATCGGCTTGTGTGGGTCAGTATTTCAAACGTTCTATATGAGTAAATCCTTGTTTAATGAATTTCTAAATGTTCTCAATTCATTATAGCACCAGCCAGAGATCACCGGTATGGATAGAAATCAAGAATTTCGTGGCAAAGATCAGGATTGAAACCGATGAGAATGGGGCTGCCCGGATTTGAACCGGGGTCACCAACTCCCGAAGCTGGAAGGATACCAGGCTACCCCACAGCCCCATTAATTCGGTAACCCACGCTTACATAAGAATTTTCATCATTTATTCATCCTTAGATGGATACTATCTTGACTGAATAATCGTTCCCCTCCCATTTTTGGGGTCCCTTCCAGAAGAATGTGAACCTTATCTCTGTCGACTTGGACGAGGGTTTGATGTCAGCATAATGGATTCCCATCTTTGAATCTACAGTTGAATCATCATGCACAGTTTTCCACTGATCATCACTCCAGTGCACCCGTGATTCAGCGAGCACCTGGATTCGGAGCGTCTTTCCTTTCTCAATTACCTGTTCCTTATTGAAGAAGCTCCACATTACCCTGTCTGTTGTGACACTGCCTTCGATGAATCTCCTTCTGGTAACCTCAGGCATATCAAAGATACTTCTCTGATCGATGGATTTTACAAGCTTCAGGTATTCGGCGTGTGCCCAGACCAGCGGCATGGCGGAACCAGATGGTTTGCCATCATACAAACCAAGCCTTGGAATGTCTTCGGAATCCCACACCTGTTCCGGAATCATTCCTCCTGGACTGGATTGATTTTCCATGGTCCTGAGCAGATTCTTTGCCTCATCTATTCGCCCTGCAGCAAGTTCATAATGAGCCCTTTCTCCCGCCAGAAGAGGCCATCCTCTTCCATGTCCCGTTCCGTCAAATGGAGAACCGTCCGAGTGCTCCCCGTATCCATCGTTGTTATATCTGTGCCACACGGTGCCAGTCTTTGTGTTGGTTTTTAAAAGGGAATCAACCACCTTGAGTGAATCTGTTATTCTCTTATCGTCAGCTTTGCGGATTCCAAATCTTACGAGTGAGGTACTCCCCGTACTTACGAGCTTCTCAGCCGGCACATAGGCGTCTGAGATTGGCCTGTTCTTAACGGGAACATAGCCCTGAAGAGGTGAACTTGCGAAGTTGAAGGATGAATCCTGGGGTGCGATTCTGACGTAATAACCGTCAATCCCAAGGTCCTTTGAAATGGATGTGCCACTGGCATAGTTCCAGAAATCTATCCTTGAATAATACATATCAGCGTTTTCCCGGATGAAATCCGCGTTTTCCGTGTTTCCCATGGAATCGGCAAATTCAGCCGCGGTCAGAAGCGCTGCTATTTCAGAAGAAATGGTAAAAGGAGAATACCCGCTATCCTCTTCCCATCTATCTTCCATGGTTACCGGACCATATTTAATAATGAACGATGCGGCCCTGTTAACCATATCATAATAGTCCGCTGCATTTATTTTGTTGTACTTTCTCAGCATTCCTGCAAGGAGTACTGGAAATGCGGTTTCATCCATCTGTATTCCCTTCCAGAATCCCTTTCCGTCCAGCCACATGTTCTGACACCAGTGACCGTCTGCCTCCTGTGTTGCCCTTAGATAATCAAGAGCTGCAACAGCACCCGTATAATCACCGATTGCAACCAGAGCTTCAGCTGCTTCAACCATGTCCCTGGGCCAGATGAGATGGTATCCACCAATATCATCGTCTCCCTTATGATTTCCCCATGGAATGGAAAGGCTGGCTATAATTGCGCCCTGAAACTGAAATTTCGCCTGGTGGGATTTGATGACTGCTGCACTTGTTTTAGATAGCTTCCCGATTTTGTATGGAAAGTTACTAAAATGCGAGTCGATGTATTCCTTCCACTCTGAAACGTATCTGTTATAAGTTTTCTGGAACCCGCGTACTATGGAATTTGTCACCTTTTCTCCTGCTTCAAACTCGTTGGATCCAAATCCAATAGCAATTGTGAACCACTGATCCGGGATCATTTTAATGGAACCCGTGAACGCAATGTTACCCTCTTCCGCCCTGTCAAAAATAAACGTCATCTTATAATTCCTGCTGATGTCCTGCCACCCGTCATTGATCCCTACATAACCACAGCTCATATTTTCAAACCCTGTTGAAACATAAACTGCTGCGGTAATTCCCTTTTTCGTGACAAAGAACATCCTTCTCCCCTTGTACTCGCCAATCCATCCTGTATTACCATAACCCCCGTTTAGAATATGCGGTGCGAACAACGCATAAAGTTTATATTTACCCTTGTCCAATGAGGAAAATTTGGAGTGCTGAAGAAGGACGTCGGAGTTTGGGTCTGCTATTATAATTTTTTCAATCTTGTATCGGTGATCCCTGGATTCGTTTACGAGGTGGTAGGCAGGTATCCCATCTTCAACCATTTCGATTGTGTGGATCGAATCCCTTCTTTCTTCTGAAAAAAAGCTCTTTTCATCAGATACGAGAAACTGGAAATCACGCGTATTCGCTATGTCTATTCTGGGATAATAAATCTCATTTATGATGCCATGTGAGATAGTGAACCATATCCTGCTCATTGGCGATATGGAGGTCCCAACCCCATCTTTAGCGCTAGAAGTCCATCTTGGCTGAATCCCAGGGGCACCAGGTGCATCCATTGGTGTTAATGTTCATCTGGAATTAAAACGTTCCCTGCTCTGATTATGAAATTCTAAGAGGGTATCCTCTAAATTTTCCCAGATGAGACTTCTTCAGGATCTGGCTTTCTGCTAATAATTCTTCCGCCATCAATTATGATCTCGTTTCCTGTCATAAATGTGTTTTCATCAGATAGGAGAAATTTCACCAGATTGACCACTTCACTCATTCTTCCAAACCTTCCCAGCAGTGTGGCTGCAGATCTGTCAATATTCTGAGGTGGTTCCTGATCCTTTGAATATATTGGCCCGGGAATAAGAGACGTCACCTGAATCCCGTATTTTCCCAGATCAACGGCCATGCTTCTCGACATTGAAACCATGGCTCCCTTAGTGGCTGAATATGCAAGGGAGGACTGCAAAGGTGAGATATACTGTATCGCCCCAATATTCACTATCTTGCCTTTTAAGCTGTTCTTTATCATGTTCTTCGCGACAGCCTGTGAAATAATCATAGTTGATGTCATCACAAGGTTGATCATGTTCATCCATTCTTCCATATTTATATCCAGAATCCCGAAGCGTGAATTCCTCGAGGCGTTGTTTACCAGACCATCAATATGATAGTTCTTCTTTGAAATCCAGTCTGAGAATTTCAGGACATCGCTTGGAATCGACTGATCCAACTGGTAAAATACTGATCTGTCTGCTCCCAATTCTTTCACAATTTCCGACCCCCTTTCATTTGATCTTCCAGTAAAGATCACAGTGTTTCCTTCTCCTGTAAGGGACCTCACAATTTCTCTGCCAATACCACCAGTTCCGCCGGTTACGATATATGTCTTATTCTGCACTTTTTCATCTCCCTTCCATATAATCAATCATGAAATCTCAAAAGTCCACCACTTTTAAGCTCCGGCAAAGGTTCAATGGGGACAATTCCGTGACCTTCACCTGCAGGCTTTACGAAATCATTTGTACACATATTGGTATTTTTAAAATTCTCCTCTGGAATGCAATTTGGAGGCGTCTCAAGTAAAGCGTCAGTGGATATTGCTGATGCAAGATGTGCTGTAGCAGCTATTCCGACCCAGCCATTGTGAGGTCTGCAGTGGAATGAGATAATTTCACCAGCTTCCCTGATCATCTTAACGATATCGGTCCCGCCTGTAATTCCTCCAGATTTTGTTATATCAGGCTGATAATAGGTGATCGCATGCATTGATAAGACCCTGCGGAACTCGTTCAAAGAGAAGAAATTTTCCCCTGCTGCTACAGGAACGATTTTGTTGACAACTTTGAGCGAATCGTAATCATCGGGAGGCCATATTGGTTCCTCAATCCATTTCATTTCCAGCTTCGAGACTTTCTGTGCAAAATCTTTTGCAGCCTCCAACCCAAAACCACAGTTCAGATCTGCCATCAGTTCAAAATCATAGCCAAGCTCTTTTCTTATGCTCTCGATGGATTCAAGACTTTCAGATGGGCTCTGGTGAATCTTAATCATTTTATATCCTGCGTCAAGAAGATTTCTTACTGCTTCCACCACATCTGATTTCCTGTATCTGGAAAGTGAAGCGTACCTCCTAATGGAATGCTGTTCGCCGCCCAGCAATTTGTACATTGGCTGTTTCCGCTCTCTGGAAAGTAAATCCCATATTGCAATGTCTATTCCGGACAGGGAAGCAGTGGTTACTCCATATCCCCCGGAGAAAATATATTTCTGAATAAGGTCCCAGATCTCCCGTGGTTCAGATTCATCCTGACCAATAATCAGGGGCGTAACTGTTCTGATCATCTCATAATAAGCTGAAGGGTCGTTTCCAGCCGTCGCAAGAACCTCCCCCCAACCCGTGGCTGTTCCTGAAATTACCTTAACATATAGCTGCCGACTCCACTGATCAATCCACAGTTGTTTCGGGCTTGTTACGGTCAAGGGAACGGAAGATTTAATTGGTTCTACGCTTTTTATCAATAACAGCAAATCGTTTGGTCATTTAATTAATTTGTCTATTTGGTCTTCACTTATATTTCAATATTGCCTTCCATAAATTTTCAATGCATAAGATTAATAATCATTTTAGACATCGCATCCTATGGTAGTGCAATTTTTAATCCACAATAAGGGGGATGATGTTGGTGTAGCCACATCAGACCTTAAGAAAGGTACTGAAGTAGAGGGCGCTTACCTCGACACCAATGAGAAATTGAAGGTAAAAGCGCAGGAAGATATACCGCTGGGACACAAGATTGCCCTTAAGGATATGAAAAAAGGACATGATTTGGTCGAGTACAAGAACATCATAGGTAGCGTGGTGCAGGACATAGCAACTGGACAGCATGTACACACTCACAACCTTAAATCAAAGAGGTGGAAATAATGATAACATTCAGAGGATATGAAAGAGAAAATGGAAGAATTGGAGTAAGAAATCACGTATTAATCATACCGGTTGACGACCTTTCAAATAGCGCATCCGTGGGCGTTGAAAATCTTGTAAAGGGAACCATATCTGTTCCGCACCCGTATGGACGTCTGCAGTTTGGAGAAGATCTTGATCTTACTTTTAAAACCCTTGCCGGTTTTGGGATGAATCCAAACATTAACTCTGCAATTGTGATAGGAATCGAAGACAATTGGGCCAACAGGATAGCTGATCAGATTGCAAAGACTGGAAAGTGGGTGGAAGCTGTCAGCATTGAGGGAAAGGGAGACTTCAAGACCATAGAATCAGCCTCAAGAATAGCAAAAGACATGGTCCAGAAGTCCAGCGAGGTTCACAGGAAGGACTTCGATGTGTCAAATCTGGTTGTTAGTGCCAAGTGCGGTGAATCAGACACAACATCAGGTCTCGCATCAAACCCAACTGTTGGAGTTCTATTTGATATGCTTGTGGATCAGGGAGCAACCGCAATATTTGGTGAAACTTCTGAGCTAACTGGGGCAGAGGGAGAAATTGCAAAGAAGATCGAAGACCCCAAACTCAGGGAGAAATTCATGAAGATATTCAATGATTATCAGAACGAGGTAACGAGACATGGAGCTGATCTGCTTGGATCTCAGCCAACCCAGGGTAACATTAAAGGCGGCCTGACAACAATCGAGGAAAAAGCATACGGAAACATCCAGAAGGCTGGAAACAGAAAAATTGTGGATGTGCTGGATTATGCGGATCCACCGACGAAAAAGGGGCTGA
>JAJYEP010000016.1 GCA_021785735.1 Thermoplasmata archaeon
ATCTAAATATCCATTAAATTAAACAATAACTTAATTTCCAGAATGAGATTCAATATCCTCATGGCGGAAAGCACAAACCTTTCTCGGATTGCATATGACCAGATACTGAACAGCATTATAACTGGAAATATAAAGTTGGGATCTCCGGTTTCTCAGAACGCGTTTTCCAAAATTCTTCCAATGAGCAGGACACCTGTTAGGGAAGCGCTCTTTGCACTAGAGCATCAGGGCCTTCTGACGAAGGACGGAAACAAATACTCTGTTTCATTCATATCAAAAGAAGATATCATTCAGCTTTACGAGGTAAGAAAGATTCTGGAGGGAAATGCTGCAAGACTGTGTGCTGAAAAAATCAACACAAGTCAGAAGAAATCACTCTCTTTCCTTATGAAGACCATGAAAATGAAGTCAGAATCAAGAGATGCCAGTCCTGAGGAAATAGCAAGTCTGAACGGGAATTTGCATGAAATGATAGCAGACATCGCAGGTAACGCTTATCTTAAGAAGTTTATAGAGGAGACGCTCCTGCATCTCAAAATTGTAAGGATCAGCCTGCTTGTTTCAGTTGAGAGAAGGACAGACGAGTTCAAGGATCATAAGCAGATTATCGAGGCTATTCTGGACAGCGATCCCAAAAAGGCTCAGGAGGCCATGGAAAGACACGAGGATGCTGTTCTTGATTTTGCAAGGAAAACTGCCTTTAAGAAACTTTACGTGGAATAAAAAAGTAAAAAATGGTAATGCACCAATTTAATCCTTCGGAATGATTGGAGGCTTTACAAATCCATTCCAGAATATGCTCCAGCCTTTCAGAATAAAGGTGGTCAGGCCATTGCTGAAATAAGGGTCAGATGATGCCAGTGCCTTTGCCTCCTCCAGAGTCCCTGCCTCCCATACAAGAAATGAACCTGTGTTGTCTACCATACGGCCGGCCAGCTTTAGCTTGCCGGAATTCAGCATCTTCAGCAGGTATTCCCTGTGCACCTTTTTCATCTCATCAGACGGACTTTTCACAAACGACGTTGTTTCAACTACATACATATTTTATCACATCCTATAGGTTTTTATCCATTAGTGCTTTGAGTTCCTCGTCACTAATTGGACCTTTTCTTGCAAGTGAGATATTTTTGAGTTTCCTGAGGACTGTTAAAGCCTCGGATTCATCAAGTTTTATTCCGAATTTATCAGCCTTGTAGTAAATAGTGTCTATGCCGCTTTTCTTTCCATTTATTATCTCAACGTTTGTATGGCCCACAACTTCTGGCAGGAAGGGAAACATTTCAAGAGGCATATTGGATTTTTCAAGCCTTCTCCACCAACTTGTAAGAATTCCAGATTCCACAGAGAAAATACCGTCACCGACTATCGGCTTCTGAGGAGGGAATTTCACTCCGGATCTCTCCCTGGCCAGGACTGCAAGCGATCTCAGCATTCTGGTATTAATTTTGGTGTTAATTCCGTAAAGGTATTTTAGAGCCATTACACTTTCTTCGAGCGATGCATTTCCACTCCTTTCCCCTATTCCGGTCAGGCTGACATGGATGGTTGATGCCCCGCCAAGAACAGCCGAAATTGTATTTGCAACTGCAAGTCCAAAATCATTGTGTGCATGTATCTCTACAGGTTTATCAGTTTTCGATTTGATCTTTTTTATAAAGAAAGTTGTTGCCTGTGGATTAAGCACCCCGAATGTGTCAGCTAGAGCAAAAGAATCCATGTGCCCATCCTTAATGACCTGCCCGGCTATTTTCCAGAATGTGTCAAACGGGGCCCTGGTTGCGTCAATGGTAAAGAATGTCACCCTAAGACCGTGCTCGTGTGCATATGAAGTTGCTTCAACGGATAATTTGACCGCCTTCTCAACATCCCACCCGTACGCATGCTTTATGAGGTGATCGCTCGAAGGTATTTCCATAACTATCCCATCCACATCGGCAGCAATTGCATTATCGACATCCTGCTTCATGCACCTTGCAAAAGCATAAATCTTGCTCCCAAGTCCAAGATGAGAGATTTCTTTAACGACCTTTGCATCCTCAGCCGAAACTGAAGGCATTCCAGCTTCAATTCTGTCAACTCCAGATTCTGAGAGAAGGGTTGCAATCTTAATTTTATCATCGCGCCTGAAGGTTATTCCCGCCTGCTGTTCTCCGTCTCTTAATGTCACGTCATGAATTTCAATATTGCTAGGCAGTTTCACGTCTCCGAGCACGTCACTGTCAAAGTCATAAAAGCTCACAAAATGCTGATCATCTTTGTGCTGATCGGTTGATGTCATTATGAATTATCCTCTTTTCGTATTAAAATATTTCCACTACTGTATACAATATGGGCGTTATAAGTACTGATCGCGCGAGATTTTTTTGTGTCATTTGTTTGGTATCCTCAGCAGATTTGCCTTGTGCGAAATTACCTGCCCGCTTATTGGGGCGGATTCAGTGCTGCTGAGGAACATTATAGTAGACATCATCTCATCAGTTGTATAGACTTCACCATTTTTTATCGCCTGCTCAATTTGATTCTGAGTTCTTCCCTTGCTCCAGAGTTCAGTGAGAGTTGGAGGGGGAACTACTGAATTAATGGTTATGTCCTTTTGCATGTCGCGAATTTCAACGCTCACAGACCTCGTAAACGAGTCCAGAGCTGCCTTAGAGGCCGCATAATCAGAATTGTTTTTCGCCCCCATGGAATTCGCGGAAGAAAATAAGACAATTCTGCCATAACCTTTACCTATCATGTGTTCAAGAACCAGGTGCGTTGCCTTAATGGGGCCCAGCAGGTTTATTTGGAAGAGCCTTTCTATCTGATCGGTCGTCAGATCCATAAATTGTTTTCGGTTGATTATGGAAGCCGTGTAGATCATTATGTCTATTTTTTGAAATGCGCTAACAAAATCGTCAACGGAACTTCTTATTGATTCATCCTTTGTCACATCTGTAAAGAAATATTGGGATCTGAACGAGTTCTTTTCCAGGCGTTCCATTGTTGTCTTCCCTCCTTCTCTATTTATATCAAAGACTCCGATAGTTGCCCCTCTGGTACCCAATTGAAAACAAATCTCGCTGCCTATTCCACTCGCTCCGCCGATAACGACAACATTAGTTCCGCTAAAATCGTATTTGATGTTTGTATACATATACAGGTAAATACATATACTATTTTAAAGGGTACATTCACAAGTTCTATAAATTTGAAATGGTGAACAAGAACCCGCATCATTGCTGAAACACTAATCAGAGGAGAACGACTCAGTCATTATGAACAGTATTGACTTACAGAATTGTTTAATCAAATATATGATGAAAATCTGTTCAGATCGAGCGACAGAATTCCGCAGGTATGCTTCCGCAGATTGAACCCGGATAAGTCGTTATCACGTTTATTAATATCTTGGCAATAAAGCACTGATGAATATCTTCAGGGATCAGGTATTGCATGGAAAGACTGTTTTGATTAGCGGAGGAGGAACAGGTCTTGGTCGGGAAATGGCAATTGGATTTGGAAAACTGGGAGCAAACATCGCGATCCTCGGCAGAAGGGAGGAAATATTGAAGGAAACCGCTGCAGATATAATGAAATTCGGGACAGAAATAGTCTATTCAAAATGTGATGTGCGCGATCCGCAACAGGTAAAAAATTCTGTTGAATACTTTCTGCAGCAATTCGGCTCCATAACCACCCTGGTAAACAATGCTGCCGGGAACTTCATTAGCCGAACAGAGGACCTGTCTCTGAATGCATTTAACGCCGTTGTCGGAATAGTTTTAAACGGGACAGTGAATCTGACAATGGAGGTAGGAAAAAGATGGATACATGAGAAACAGGGTGGAGTCGTACTGAATATTTCAACAATTTATGGACCAACGGGATCCGGGTACGTTGTACCATCGGCCGTTGCCAAATCCGGCGTGATCTCGTTGACGAGGTCTCTCGCAGCAGAGTGGGGAAAATTTGGTATTAGACATCTGGCTATCGCTCCAGGTATCGTTCCTACCGAAGGTGCAATGTCAAGGCTTGCGCCAACAGATGATATCAAAAAAATGCTTATCCAAAGAATACCTCTGAAAAGATACGGAACGATGGAGGAACTCGTGAATCTTGCCACATTCTTGATATCTGACGGCTGTACGTTTCTCAACGGAGACGTAATTTCCATTGATGGCGGAGAGGGGTTATGGTTGTCAGGGCAGTTCAATTTCCTTGATGTCCTGAGCGACCAGGAGTGGGAAGCCATCAAAAGTCTCAGAAATAAATAGATTTGAACTTATCCCTGTTTTTAGAAACGGAATTCAGTAAAATTACCGTCTAATAAACAATTATTTATTTCATAACCGCAGTTTTCAGGGCGATGTGCCATGATGATCATTGATAATTCAGCTGCAAATCATGTTGCGTTCCCGATTTCAAAAAGTCTTAATCCCACATGATCATGATTAATTGTGTCAAATGGAAATCTGGCATTAATAGGTGTCAGTAATTTTCTTGGAAAATCAACTGCATATGTCTTGTTGAAAGATGGTTATCGTGTATCCATCACCTCACGGAATGAGAAGAAACTGGAGCAGATCAGGTCCTCCCTTGAAAAAATTGGAGATATTTTTAGTGTTCCGGGCAGCATCACCGATCCAGCGTCGGCAGAAGTAACAATGCAGAACATCAATTCTAAACTTGGTCGCTTAGACCATGTTGTTGTAATGATCGGGGGATTTGTCAATGATACCATAACAGATCCCATCGGTCTGGAATCAATGATGCAAAATCATATTTTTTATACCACCTATACAGTAAGATCTGCAATCAAGTATCTTCACAGCGGTTCATCCATAGTGCTGGTAGCAAATACAGGATCCATAGAGCATGGAGATCCGAAGGCGTATTCCTATTCTATAGCCAAGGCTGGCGTGGCGAGAATGACTGAACTGCTATGCTCAGAGCTGATTCCAAGAGGAATAAGGGTAAATGCTGTCGCGCCAAATTATATTGACAGCACTTTTGAGGCAGGCAGGAACTGGAGATCCATGAGAAAGCTGGGAGATTCTAAGACACCGCCAGAGGACATTGCAATGGTGATAAAATGGCTGGTCTCAGAAGAATCGGGATGGGTAAATGGTGCAGTGATCCCGGTCGACGGTGGCTACCGCCTTAAAAAGTGATGTTACAGACCTGGTCTAGGATACCGTTATTCTTATCTCTACAGGTGCGATTTCACGGTCTTTCCTCATACTGCATCTGATTCTAAGGCTTGTTGAGGAACTCTTTTTAATTTCAATGGGGAGTTCTGGTGATACCTTTAATAGATTAATGTTTCCCGTCAGCACATTCACATTCTTTACCACGATGCCGGCATCTTCCTTGGTATTTTTCAATATAATATATTCTTCAAATTCAATTCTGTCCTTTCCGCTTCTTATGAACCGTCTCTTGCTCAGGAGAACACCAAAACTCAAGAGTCCTTCCCTGCTTAAGTTTCTGGAAATCAAAAATTTCAGGGGCTTGAACCTGAATATGGGATCGAAATCAATTTCAGGCTTGAAATCACTTTCCGATACGACCTCGTATTTTATGGCGTTAATCTTGTTGTAAATGACGTCTTTAAGCGTCATGTATGCAATTGCAAAGAGAAGTCCGGACATGAATATAAGCGATCCGAGAAATAATATTATGTCAAAGCCGATTAAAACGAGCTGCAGAATGAACATTACGAAATCAACTATTATTTCGATGGAAGCCAATGTGATTATAAACGCGGTATCTATCGTGAGCAGAACAAAGACTACCTTCGTGTTTGGCAGGGGCTTCAGTGCGTTGGGATTGAACTCGTCTTTGAATTCCCTGAACTGCTTTCCTCCAAAATAGGTGTGAAGGACAGCGAAAACCGCTGGTGCAATCGCAAAAACCGTAAAGACAAGTATCATCACACCAAAAAATAGTACGGAATTCATAAGGTGCCAACTCATAACCCATCGATATTTAAAACTTCACTAAAAAATAAAATGCTGTCACAAATATCAGGCGGCAACGTTTTGAACCACATATATGCTGTGAAATACTTCCATGGTATTGATCAGCGAATCATGGTAAAAGGTTTATATTCATTTCGGATGCAACTTCAATGCCTATCTACGAACCCAATGAAAAGGAGATAATGAAAGAATACGTAACGCTCATTAAGGGTGAAGAAGAGGAATCTGAAGGAACGCTCTTTCTCACTGACAAGAGGCTGATTTATGAAAGAAAAGGGAAGCGTGGTGTTTTCAAGGCAACCTCCCCGCAGGTGGTGATCGACATTCCTCTCTACGAGATAACGAATCTGTCAAATGCAATACCCAAGTTCAAGGCGTTTACCAAAAAAACCATAACGGTAGAATACAACATTGGCGATCACAGGGAATCATCAAGGTTTGAGGTCAAGAAACCTAAGGAATGGAACGAGAACATAAGGAAATGGGCGGTTGATTCAAAGCGCATTCATGATGAAGAACTCAGAAGATCAGAGGAGGAGGCTCACAGAAAGCAGGTCGAGATGGCAAGGGCAAAGGCCGGCACAACAAATGTTGGAGTGATGAATGTAAACACCGGATCAGGTAAGGATACTCATCCCGACAGATCAGCTCCCAAAGACACATTCATTGATGCGGAGGATGCTGGCACAACACAGCTCCAGACTATGACCAGAAGCCCACCAGCAAAAGCAAAGAAAAAATGCAAGGAGTGCGGTTATCCTCTGGATGATAACATGAAATATTGCCCAAACTGTGGAACAAAGGTCGAATAAACGCATGGCAGTAAAAAGATCAACCATAATTACCATCGGAAATGAAATTCTTAAGGGCAGAACCATTAATACCAACTTTGCAAAAATTGGGAAAGTTCTGACGTTTTCAGGATACGAAGTGTTCAGGGGTTTTGTAGTGGACGACAGTCTTGAATCAATATCGTGGGCCATCAGATCCGCTCTTGAAGTTTCTGACATGGTAGTAACCACCGGAGGTCTTGGACCGACATTCGATGATATGACACTCAAAGGGGTTTCATCCGCGATTGGAAGGGAAATGATTTATTCTGAAGAGGCAATGGAACAGTTGAAGGGATGGTATTCGCACCTTAATCTGGAAATGACACCTGAAAGAAAGAAAATGGCGTATGTCCCAGAGGGGTCAGAAATAATTGAGAATCCGGTTGGGGCAGCACCTGGAATACTGCTTCGCATAGATCAGAAGATGCTTGTAAGTCTTCCAGGCGTGCCTGCAGAAATGGAAGCAATGTTGGACCTTATTCTCGATCGAATTAAGAACCCGGGTTCCTATTATCTTGAGAAAAGTACTAAATTTTACGGCATCATGGAAAGCACATTCGCACCTTATGTCAATGAAATAATGAAGAGGGAAAATGGACTTGTATACATCAAGAGCCATCCCCTGAACAGAGAGAATAATTTTCCCGGAATTGAGATTGAAGTTTCTGCAAGGTCAGAAAGCCAAGAAAGGGCTGAACAGACAGTTGACTCCATAATGAATGAACTTACGGAAGTCGCAAAGAAACTGAAATCATGACTTTGTTTTGTCTGAATCTATGCCCATTATCCTTGAGACAGGCGTGGCGAGATCCCCCAGAAGCTTGAGTCTGTCCTTCGCATAATCTCCAGTGAGCAGCGAAGTTATGGGTATAAATTCATTTTCCTCCAATTTCAATGCATTTATTTTGGATACGACAATCTTGCTCATTCCTACAAGCAGATAAGGTAAATCCATGGAGGACAGTATGTCATTCTCATCGAGCATCAGCTTTGTTAGTCTGAGTTTATGTTTCTCCATCTCCATGAATGTGGTGAAGAGGAGCTTTAGCACATTCGTTAGCGTGCTTACATCGAGCGCATTGGTCAGGCCGTGCTGGTTCATTATATCAACAGTCTGAGAACTGTCAGAATATTCGGCACCGAGAATAGAATTGTCTTCATAACTGGTAAGGGAGAATTTTGCAGTCGCAGCTTTTTCATCGTCCCTGAATATTACTGTGAGGCTCTTGTCTGATAAATCTGCTTCGGCAAGATAGTATTTATCGATCTTCTCAAAATCCACAGCCGGCTCCTTGCTTGCCCAGGTGGATGCAAACCTCACAGGAAGCTTGAAACCCTTGTACAATGTGGAGAATGTGAGAATCGAAGAAAAAAGATCCAGATCCGCAGTTCTGAGAGAGAATTCATAGTTCAGGCTCACATCCTCAACGACATTCTGCTTGCTTTTGAAATCCTTTCCGGGAATAGACAGGGAACTGTCATATTTTGTAATAATGCGATACGAAGCTCTGCCATCATAGGAACCATTCACAAGTTTCATCGAGATCCTGACTGAATCTGTGGGAAGAGAAAAACTGAGAAAATACGATTCAACCGCTTTGACGGCCTTTTCTTTTTCCTGGCTGGCGGAGTTTTCAAGATCCGATAGATTCTTTCCCATAGATTCAGAGAGAGTCCCCTTATACATTGTGACTGCAGAATCGGCGAACGACCTTATCTTTTCAACAAGATCCTTTATGTCTGGAAGTCCAAATGATGACACCTTGGAATCAAGATAGGATGATATGTCAGGTACCAGTGTGTCAAGCAAAGCAATCTTTGCCTTTATTTCAGCCTTCAAAGCTTCAGACTTAACCTTAAGATCGCTGTACTGGTTCATTGATACTATGGCCTGAACAGGGTTGTTAAGCAGATTTTTTAACGCATCTTCGGGTTTGAAATTAATTCCCGTAATCGACATTGATACACCCGTAATTGCATAGGACATAATAATTACTTCACGTCTATGATTCCCATTTGGTATCGGTAGCTTTTTATATATTTCAGACCACCAAATGTTTTCATCAACACATGTATGAAAGACGCATGTTCCGCCCACAAAATTACCATATTTTCATTAACGCTCCACGGTATCAGTCTCATAATTGGATTCGTATCCCGAGGGTGCAGAGAACAGTCAACAAAAAATTTAAGGGATAAAGACTACAGTTATTGTGGTAGCGTGGAAGGCGAAAGAAAGGATAGCTTTGATGGCCTAGTGAATCAGGCATTTCTTGATGTTAAAGCCATGATGATCCTGAGTTCCACCGTTCAGGACCCAGACACTCTGATCAAGAAGAAATTCATTGAATCACCCGACGAGGATATACGAAACTTCAGAATGATGCTTTCTGAGAGCACCCCGACAAGGCAAAACGTGGTATTTGTAATGGGTATAGGAGAAATGATTCTTGCAGTATTTCTGTCCATTTTTGGTTTAATATTTTCAATTCCTGCTGTACTGGGATATGATTCGGTCACAACGGCCGGCAACTACTTTCAGGGTGTTCAAAACGCCCTTTACCAACTATCATCTTCATACCCAATAACAGCGTTCCTTGATTTTGTGGTGGCGGTGCTGCTCCTTGTCGCAGCGTTTTTCTCGCTGAAGCAGGCGGCTTATGAACTGAAAAGGGTAGGACTCAGGATTCAGAGAAAATGACTGAAGGTGAGAATTCTCAGGATAATATCAGCAGGGATATTGATGATTCAGGGCCAGCTGATAGATATTTCAAAAAAATCAGCCAGTACAAGGACAGATTTCTGCTTTCATCGCTCGTTGGAAAACTGCTCTTGAGAAGGAGAAAGATTGGGCTTATATCCAAAACGGTATCATTTGCAGTTGGGATAGTCCTCATTTTGGTATCATTAATGCTGATTGTGGATATCTTTGTGCACAGATCCTCATACTATGGAATAGGTGCACCAGGAATTCTGCTGATGATACTTGTCATTCTGATATTGGTATCAGGAGTTTTTTTAACAGCATTGCTTCCAGAATCCGTTAAGGTGAGATTTCTGAGGCCGTTTGTCAGGGGTCAGAACAATCCGACCTATGGGTTTTACACCATGCTGGCCATTGGGATCGGATCCACAATCGGATCCCCGCTGTTTGTGCTGATTCCGGTAAACGTTATGCAATACGCTTTGATTTCCATAATTTCACTGGTCGTGGCCGGATCGCTTTCCGTCGGTCTCGGTCTTGTCTATTCCTACCAGTTCAGGTATACGCTGCGGGAGGGGATTGATGTTGTGGGGGGTTCAGGAATAGTCAGGCATTCCGCCGGTCATAAGAGCCTCAGATACTTCATCACCCGTATATCGGGATGGATCGCAAACACAGCCCTTGCAGCTTATTCAGCACTTCTTTTTGTCGAGTTTGATTTCGGCGTGATGTCCAGGATGCTCAATGGTTACGGCATATCATCCTTGGAGGTTAATACCATTGTATTTGTGATCGCAGCTGTTTTTGTACTGTGGTTCATCATCAACGCCCTCTTTGAGAAAAGGTTCCTCAGACAGATCGGCAACGTGCAGATTATCCTTGTAATATTCATGGTGCTGATGCTGGTGGTGGAAAGTTTCAATCTGGGTTTCAGGGGGCACTGGAACATGTCAGGCTTGCTTGCCCTGAACGGATATAACTGGATAGAGGACATTATAATCAACACGGGTTATCTGTACATCATATTCTTTGGCTTTCAGGAAATACTGACGCTCAACAGGGAAGGTCTTGATAAGTCCAGGATCCCACTCGGAAAGAAGTTGTTTGGTAAGGAAGAGGTCGGAAAGGAGACGTACATCTCTGCGGCTGTTGTCCTGACTGTGATAATCTCATCACTTGTGAATATTCTGTTTGCGATTGCCGTTTTTGCAGTCAAACCCTCACTTTCAGTCATCGATACAAAATCGATTCCCGCAATATACATAGCAAAGGAGTTTACGGGTGTATACTGGGAGGTAATAATGGCCATCATTTTTCTTGTCGCATCCGTTACAACTTTTGTGCCGGCATTCTTCTCGGCTTCCAGGCACCTGGGTGCCCTCGGAGAGGACGGTTTCCTTCCAAAGGCAATAACATCCCTCTCATGGGTGATAACTCTTCTGCTCATAGCAGTTCTATACACAGTCAGCAGCGGATTTCTGGTAAGCATCACAGATTTCATGATACTGATAAGCCTTGCACTGATCAGTCTGTCTGCAATCTGGCTCAAGAAGACAAGACTGAGAGAACTGGACAAATGGCAGAAGTTTTCCATTCTTGTGGCCGGTATGGGGTTTGTCAGTGCCGGTGCACTCTATGTGATCGAGGCCCCGGTTGTGATATTCGGCGTTTTTGCTATACTGCTTACGTATCTGTTCTATGACGTGCTTGATCTTGGGCAGATAGGGACCTCCGTTTTCCTTCTCCTCCTTGATGCAGGGGGAATAGTTATGACACTTCTTTTCCCCTATCCTGAAATCGCAGTTTTGAGATCTCCCATACCCATACCATTGGGATTAACACATGAATCATTTCTTATTGACACACTGCTGCTCGCCATAATCGTGCTTGGATTAAACCTGTTTCTGGATATTCTGATACTCGGAAGGACATCATACAGAAAAAAGATCTTCACGTGACTGGTTTTTCCTTGTACTGACGCACTTAGCGAAAACTAGCGGATATCCCTAGGAAAAGGATATTAAGTATTTTGTAATCATTAAAAAGCTAGGGGAGCGAAAGTAGAAGCTGAGAGGACAGTGTTAAAACTGCCGACCCTTGAACCTGATCCGGGTAATTCCGGCGGAGGAAAGCATGCTTTGTCCATCGCTGCTCTGGTAGGAGAATCATATGAATCCTACAAGAGAGAAAGAAAACGGAAGGTTGAAACCTTTTGAGAAGAAGATAATTGGAATTGTGATAGCGATCGTTGTAGTCATAGCCGGTTTTTCTATATTTTACGGACTTGAATCCAGGAAGCCGGCAGGAAATGTCATTGTGATATATACATACGGCTCGTTCATGGAATACGGCAGTAACCCAAACCAGACATACAAGAATGTCTTCGGAACTTTTGAGAAAGAGTACGGAGTAACAATAGATGTGGAAAAGCCACAGGCAGGCATACTTCAGACCCTTGAGGCTCAAAGGTCAAATCCGCAGGCAAATATCGTGATCGGGCTGACCAACATGAACGGGATTCAGGCGGTGAATGACGGTCTTCTGGTAAAATATGTGCCGGAAGCTGACTCTTATATAAATTCAACGCTTCTGAAAGAGATGGGCTACTCTTCGCAGTATATAACGCCCTACGAGTATTCATACCTGGGGATAGATTACAACAGGACATTCACAGGTAAATTCAGTCCTACCTTTCAGGATCTTCTGTCCAGCAGCAATGTCAGTAACCTTATCATTGAGAATCCCACAACAAGCAACACGGGAGAGGGTTTTCTTCTGTGGGAGATAGCGTATTATGAGTATGTTCTTCATGAAAACTGGACAAGGTGGTGGAACTCCTCTCTGCCCGCACTGAACAGCAACCAGAACGTATATACAGACTGGAGTTCGGCATTCAGCCATTTTGAATCCAGTTCCAACCGATCCCTGCTCGTCAGTTATTTGACTGATCCGGCCTATAACGATTACTTTGGGTATGGAAATGACACGGGTTCGACTGTAAGCGTTTACAATGGCACATACTACGGATGGAGAACCATATACGGTATAGGAATCGTTAATGGATCTGGAAATCTGACACTCGAGGAGAAATTCGTGAATTACTTTCTGGGAAACAATGTTCAGAACGAGATTCCCACCAACGAATGGATGTATCCTGCAAATTCCACCATAACCATGCCGTCTTATTATAACGTCACGATGAATCAGAGTAATATCACACCGCTCAACGACTATATCAACGCCACCGCAATATATGACAACTTTGAGACCTGGGAAACCGAATGGCTGGCAATCAAGTGATGAACAGGCATGCTTCAACGGTATTGAAATGGGCGATGTTCTTCTCCCCGTCCATTTTCCTCATTCTTGTGATAGTGGTTCCGGTGGTGAACCTGTTCAGCATTTTTCCGGGCGATCTGAATCTGGTTTCACTGTTCAAATCCGGCGTCATCTCAAAGCTCGGCATGGAGGCAATATATAACTCCACTGTTCAGGGATCAATAAGTGCGTTATTCTCATTTATAGTTGGATTCCCACTTGGCCTTTTTCTCGGGAGATACAGATTCAGATTCAGGCGATTTTTCCGATCTCTGATCGTCCTTCCATTTTTTCTTCCGTCGATTGTGGTTGTGATAGCCTTCATATCGATTTTCGGCTCCTCATCATTCCTTGGATCCAGAATATTTTTCCTCAGATATATATCATACGGTTTACCAGGGATCATTGCTGTCAACACGTTCTTCAACGCACCACTGGTGGCATTCCTTACGTCAATCACCATTGAGCGGGCGGACAGGTCACTCGAGGAATCTGCCAAAACGCTTGGTGCAGATCAATTTAAAATATTCCGCACTGTATGGGGGAGAGATGGAGTGCTTGCCGGTCTTTCAGGGGCATTACTGGCATTTCTTTATTCCTTTGCAGGATTTACTGCACCGCTGATCATTGGGGGGACAGGTAATTTCACAATAGAAGCCTGGATCTATTTCCTTGTGAAGACTCTGGGAAATGTAAATCTGGGAGTGCTTTTCAGCCTGTTTCAGACAGTAATTCTTGTAATACCTGTGATGGTTTATTCACTGATCTGGATGAGGGAAAAAAGGGTTACCGGTACTCAGGAAGAGGCCAATGAGTGGACCGCACGAGGAAAATGGCGAGGGGCAGGGAAGATTTACATGTATGCATTCAGTCTGATTGAGCTGGTTATACTTGGTTCTGTACTTGTATCGTCCATCGATCTTAACTGGGGAACCAGAATAAGCTTTTCCGGCTATTATACAATTTTTGGAAATTCCATTCATTCGACATTCGGAATATCACCGCTGGTACCATTCCTTAACACAGTGTTCTACGGTACTCTGACAGCTATCATCTCCACCCTGCTGGGGATGATGTGGATAGTGGGTAAAAGACGCCTGCGACTGTCGCCGGATTCAATACTGGACTCATTCCAGTTTATACCACTGGTAATTCCCGGAATAGTGATGGCTTTCTCGGTATCAATAATGTTTCAGGGCAACATTTCTCCGGGGTACATTTGGATATTGATTGTACTCGTTCAGACTTCTGTTGCGGTCCCAATTGTCCTCAGGATAATATCCAGCGGCTTCTCAAGGATTCCTGATTCAATGTGGGAAGCCCCCTCCACTCTCGGCGGAAACGCTTTCTTTGAAATTGAACTGCCACTGGCTGGATCTGCCCTGGGAACCGCGCTGATGTTTGGTTTTGCGATAAGTATGGGCGAGTTCACCGCAACGAACTTTCTCTCGACATATACATTTATGCCACTCAGTGTGGAAATATACTCCCTTCAGTCGCTGAAGCTGGTATCTGCATCCTATGCAGCGGCATCGGTACTGTTATTGCTGAGCTTCCTGTTCTTTTATATCATTCAGAGGATCGGTGAGAATTTCATTGCAATACGTTAGTATAAACGGTCTCAGGAAAACGTACAGGGGGAACTTCACACTTGGTGATATAAACATGGGTGTCAACAGAGGTGAAATTTTTACCCTTATGGGACCAAGCGGATCCGGAAAGACATCATTGCTCAGGAACATCTCAGGACTAGATTATCCAGACTCCGGTGAAATAATAGTCTCCGACAGGAATGTTACGGGACTTCCAGTCGACAGGAGAAATATCGGGCTGATATTTCAGGACCTTGCTCTTTTTCCCCATATGTCCGCATATGATAACATAGCCTACGGGCTCAGATCCAGGAGAATGAATGAGAAGAAGGTCAGCGAAAAGGTCGAGGAGATCGCGTCTCTTCTGAGAATTGAGCATACCCTTGACAGGCTCCCATCAAGGATTTCCGGCGGTGAACGACAGAGAGTGGCTCTGGCACGGTCCATAGTTCTTTCACCTGATCTTTTGCTCATGGATGAGCCCATGAGTTCCCTGGATCCTGAACTGAGATCAGAAGTGAGAGGAGAAATCAAGAGCATTTCCAGGAACCTCGGCCTGACAATCATATACGTTACGCACGACATACAGGAAGGTTTGTACCTTGGGGATACTGTTGGAATAATATTCAGGGGCAAGCTCATGAAAATTGACAGCCCAGAGAATATGTTTATGAATCCTCAGTCCGAGGAGATAGCGAGATTCTTTGGATACAACATAATCGATCTCCAGGGAAAGAAGGTGGGAGTTCATCCTTCAGACCTTGAGATTTCAGAAGTTCACACCGGTTTTGATGGCACCGTAGAAACTATTGGATTTGAGGGTGAGAATTACAGGGTCAGCGTAAAGTATGAAGATGATCAGATACTCCAGGTGCTTGCAAAATATTCTGAAGAAAAGAGATCAATTAAACCGGGAGACAGAATCTCTTTGGAAATGAAAAGAAAGATCACAATAACAGAAAATTAAGGAAAGATCAATACGCCTGTGTCATAATCCATAATCAGGCTATCATTGATCTTCGTCTGACTGCATAGGCATAGAGTGATACAAGGATTCCAAGAATTACAACACCAAGCAGACTTATCACAAAATACATTCCAGTCAGCGGACCGGTGGTCGTGAATGCATCCACAGGCAGTTTATTTCCGAAGGCATTGGGATACACCATGAAATTCATTGTGAAAATATCTATTGAAGCCCAGCCAATGAAAAAGAGTTTATTTGTGACAAATTTCCTCAGTGGCTGAATCAGGAATAGTAGAGGTACAAGAATTGTCATGACAATTGGAATTATAACCAAGGCAGAGAATGAACCCGGGCTGAGAGTATAAAATGCAAGCGTGGATATTGCTATTCCCAATGCTGTGAATGGCAAAGTGAGTTTCTTCATGTCGGACACGTTGTAAAAGACAGGTGCAAGACCCAAGGCAATTATAACAACTCCAATGAGAAAGAGCCAGCCTCCGGCACTGGATACCCACGCTCCCATATTGAAAGAGAGATTGGAAAGATTGATTCCCGTTCCTCCAATGATGCCGGAGAGAACAATCAGGACAACAACTGCAATAAGAAGGGTGGACAGAGCATATCCAGAAAAGAGTTTCCTTTCGTCAAGCCAGCCCTTCTTCATAATAAATTCAGCGAACACAATCGTTGAATTCCTTGCAACGAAGAGGATGAGAAAAAGCATGATCATCCACGGGAAGATATCCGCGAGCGGAATGAGAATCTTTGGAAATGCAAAATCCGAGGCAACAACCCAGAATGCGGCAAAGGTGCCCGTGACCTCCCATACGGGAATGATGTAATCCAGTACTCCCCTACGGTATTTATCCCATCCTATCAGGATCATGACGCTTCCCATGACCTCGGTTATGAAGAGCGTTACAAAAACCGCAAACACTGCAAAATCGAAATAAAAAATGTAGTTAATGCTCAACACCTCCCTGCGGCACTGGATTTACTTTCTCTGATGTAGGTGTGGAATTGAAAATCCTCGCAAAGAAGTAGAAGGTGGCGGGTATTACTATTATGTAAAAGGCTATGATTAAATAGCCGGGTATGAGAAGGCTTGTGGAATAATTTGCAGCCTGCGACACTGTCATCATATTATAGATGATCCAGGGCTGCCTTCCCACCTCATCAGTGACCCATCCGTCTTCATAGACAAGGAAGGCAAAGAATCCAAAGATGACCTGGAGGTAAAGCATGACGCTGTTCTTCACGTAATCCTTCCTTAATACGAAAAACAGGAAAAGAACGAAGAGGAACAGACCCAGAAGAAGGCCACCGCTCACCATTATGTCAAATGTGTCGTGTGTCCATAGAGGCGGCCAGATCGATGAGGGATAACTGCTCAGTCCTGGAAGCTGTGTGATACCAGTCTCAACCTTAGCAAGGAGCGCCTGAAGCCCAGGTATCTGGATAGCACCAACTACGTGACCATTGTAGATACTGCCGAAGAGTCTCTCAGAAAATCCCGTGCCGGGACTCGGATTCAAATCCAAAGCTGCGTATTTAAGCGGCTGGTACTGCAAAAGAGTTGCCATTTCATTGGATCCCGTTATGCCGGCCAGGACTATGCCAATGATGGAAATTCCGCTGATCTTACGGAGCACTGACCTGAACATTCCCTTTTCCGAATCGTTCCTGGCCTTCAGGTACCTGTATGCGAAGTATGATCCCATGAGCATGGTTCCAGCAAAAACCGTTGTGGAGAGCACGTGAACTATTTCTGAAAAGGTTGATACGGTAGCCAGCGGGGCCCACACACTGGTCACGATGATCCTGGCTGTGGAAGAGTACATTCCATTCGCGGTATCGAAGTAGAAACCGTTTGGGGTATTCATCCAGGCGTTGACCATGGTTATTAGGACACCAGAAAGCAGAGTGCCGAAAGCCGTAATGGATGCAAGAGTGAAATTGGCATACTTCCATCTGAACGTATCTTCGAAATACACGTAAATTACAAGTGCGATGGTCTCAAGGAAGAATGCGAAAATTTCCAGGTAGAAGGCACCGATGATGCCTGTTTCTGACACAACAGTCATGAAACCGGGAAACAGGTTGATAAGCTCGACAGCAACCACAATCCCAGATGCAGTACCCACACCGAAGGAAATGATAAATACCCGTTTCAGTCTTCTAATGAGGTCTGATTGAACCTCATCCCTTTTCCGCAGATTGAAATATTCAAGCACAGCTATCAAAAGGATCAGAGATATGCTCATTGCAACGAGAACAATATGCGATCCTATTGTAAATGCGAAAAGAAACCGGTCAAAACTAACCATTGACAGATTTATTCACCTCCCTGGCATGAAACAGGTATCTGAAGTCAACAAACCCAATCCAAAGAAGTACGATACCTATGAACTCCGCATAGTAGAGGAAAGCAGGGTATGCAGCTATATATAGGGTACCAGCGATGCTGACAACGATGGTGCCAGCTATGATGCTCAGCATTCTTGCGTCTTTGCCGGTTCTGTATGACAGGGCACCAACCACGATAAGTATAACCGCAGCAGGAAATGTAATGATGGAAGACACAATGATGACAAACAGGGGAAGAAGCCCAAATACTACTCCATTGGTCAATATGTAACCGACAGGATAAATGACAAGAGCAGCGGCAAGAAGGGCGTCAGCTGCTATTGAATACCCAGCATACGCCCTGAAAACTGAATCCTTTTTGGTGAGTGCAAGGGAACCCAATGACAGGAGCTGCACAAGGACAGCGACAGAAAAGAGATAAACATCTATGAGCGGAATGTTATATATCCCCACCGAAAAAAATATCTCAAGAAGAGAGGCAAGAGCGAACAGCCACATCCCTGTTGACCAATAAATATAACTTATCAGTGATTTGCGGAAAAAATTCATGGTGAGCAGGACAGACAGCAGTGAACTTGCTAAAAATATGAAGATCGTTGCAGCAAGAACTGATATATACATTCTATCACCTATTAATTGTACTGAATGATTTATACTATGTAATTATAAAAGCTTAAAGGTTACCCGTTGGTCATATCTGTGCATAGTTACACAACATGTGCTCATCATGTGCAATGGAGAATTTTTTTATCCCCTCTTGAGTTATGCTTTTAGCGAAATTAGATGAGCAGGCTAAACGTTTCTTTAAAGGCAAATTTGGTGAGCGATATAGAGGAGGAGGCTGAGAAGGAAGGGAAGACCGCAAGTTCTGTGGTTGCAGAAGCCTGCAAAAACTATATCGAGATCAGCAGGACAGGGATGAGGTGTGAGGATATTCAGAAATCATTAGTGCTTCTGAAACTGGTAAGGGCGCTTGATGCTGTTCCGGTTCCATCCCTGCTGCTCGACCATATGATAGTGACGTCCCTGGATCATTCCCATGATCAGACTCTTGAGAAGTGGAGGGAACGTGGAACAGTGGCCGGAAACATAGTGAAACAGTACGCTCCGGATATCGTAAAACTGAAAGAGATGGCAGACACTTATTCCTCAATGCTACCGATGGATTTTCTTAACATCGAGATAACAGGCGATAACGTAAGTGTTGTAATATCAGGGGTCGGTTACAGTAGACAGGCAGCAATGTGTACGTGTGAGGGCATAGTCGGGTTTATGGGGGCATATGGTCTCGAAATATCAGGAAAAGAATCCTCAGAAAGCTTCATAAGGATATCAGGCAAGATTCCTAAGAAAATCTGAATAGTCTCAGATTCTGATCAAGCATTTTCCTGTCTTTCACCAGTTCAATTATCCTGTTCTTGATTTTAGAGTAATCGTATTTGATTCGCTTCATGGTGAACTGCATTTTATCCGTATCTATAATCAGGTATGACGGGTATGTGGCATCCCTCGGCTGCCCCACCGATCCGGGATTTACTAAGATCTTTCCTTCGAACGGCACATAGAACTGGTAATGCGTGTGTCCCACCATTATAATGTCAGAATCCGCTGGACGTCCTATCTCATTCCTGAGGAACTCAGAAGAGATTTTCCAGGGATACATGTACCCATAAAGCCTGTTTGAGGGCGAACCATGGCTCATCTCATAGGTCATGCCGTCAAACTCTCTTGTAAGGGTGGGTTCAAGAGACTTTAGATACTGTATGTCTTCCTTCCCGATCATGGGCATGGTCAGGTTCTCCCTTGTGTACACAGAAAGCTCATGGTTCTCCTGTCCGCAAAGGCAATCCGCATTGTTGGCCGCTGCATAATCATGGTTCCCCTGTATGACTATGTCAAAAGTCTGCCTGACAAGATCTATGGTTTCTGCAGGATAAGGGCCGTAATCCACGATATCACCAAGGAAGATGGAAGTGTCAAATTTTTCTTTCTTGAGGATTTCCCGAAGAGGGAATGGATTGGCATGTATATCACTGGCTGCTAATATAATCACAAACTCAGAAGAAAAATCCCCCATTTATATTTATTGTTTCGCCGGTGATGTATGAGGCCTTTTCAGACGCCAGGAAGGCAACAAGATCAGCCACCTCTTCAGGCTTAGCAAGTCTTTTCATCGGGATCTTCTCTATAAGATCTTTCATTATCTTCTCCGGTATGCTCTTGAGGATTTCAGTGTCCACCAGACCCGGCGATATTCCATTAACCGTAACATTGTAACGTGCAAACTCCCTTGACAGCGCATTGGTGAATCCTACAACTCCAGCCTTGGCAGAAGCATAATTTGCCTGCCCCACATTACCGCGCCAGCTGATGGACGATACGTTTATAATACGCCCATAACCCCTTTCTTTCATTTTTTCAGAAAATTGTCTGGTTACGTTGAACATACTGTAAAGATCGACTTTAATGACGCTGTCCCAAAGCTGGTAATCCATCCTGCCAAACATGCTGTCTCTTGTTATACCTGCGTTGTTTACCAGTGCATCAATTCCGTGGCCTTCCGTGATCCTGTTAACATCCTTTCCGAGTTGTGTGCATGACTCAAAACTGGAGACATCTGCCTTTATTCCCGTGAATTTCCGGCCGAATTTTTCGGAAAGGGCCTTTGCATGATCTGAAATATCATCCTTTATGTCAACCACAATCACAAGCGAAAATGCTTCAGAGAGTTTTGCTGCGACTTCCGTGCCTATGCCGCCGGATCCGCCAGTCACCAGGGCAACCTTTGCAGAACTATGATCCATGGATACGAAATGGGATGATTGTTTAATAAAGTTGATTTATCGACTTCTTTATTCGTTCTCCTTTAGAGTGGCATATCAAAAGTAACGACCCAGGCGATAAGCAATTTTATATTACAGCTATGATAACCTGTATTCGATGAGAGCGGTTAAGCTTACCGAAGCAATCGAATCCACATACAAGGTAAAGACAATAGCCATTATTTCTTTCATCCTCACATTTTTCATATCGGAACAATACTTGGTTCTGTACAATTTTGGTAATTTCCTGACCAACTTCGTTTTATTCTTTACCACGAAGGTTACGCTTTCGTTTTATGGTGCAATTATTGGTCTGCTTCTGACCGCTTATACTGTTCTGATCGGATTTATCCCGAATTTTACCGGCGAAAGCCTGAAGATGCCGCTGTTTGGGCAGATTAACCGTCTTTTCCTGTTCACGATTCTCGATGGCATTATGCTTATGATCCTCAACTTTACCCAAGGCATACTTCCGTTGAGCATCGTCGAAGGTGCCGGTGTTGTATCATTCCAGGGCATTCCTATATTCCTGGATGCTGTGGTGTTCTTCTTCATAGCTCTGATGATCGGTCTCATCTTTTGTGTCCTTACTCTCTCACAGATATTTACTCTTTTGAGGACGCGCGGAGAAAAGAGGAATTCGCGAAGTCCTGAAAGTGGGAATTCCATCAACAGGAGAAAATAATCAGACTATGTAATCTATGCCATCGTTGTTGTTGAGGTTGTCACTACCCTTTATTGCCAGGGATGAAACTCCGCCTGCAACTATCGTGACCTGAATCTTTCCTTCCAGTGAAGGATCAATCCTCGTTCCCAGAATGACTTTTGTGTTGCTGGAAACCAGCTTCCTTATCTCTTCAACAGCATCGTTGCTTTCCTGAACTTCCATGTCAGTTCCACCGGAAACATTGACAATAACACCGGTGGATGTGGAGAGGTCAACCTGGAGGAATGGGGAATTTACGGCCAGCCTGACAGCTTCAATCGCTCTTGTCCCGATAGGATCTTTGGAAACGCCAATGCCAATCATGGCTTCCTTTGAGTTTTTGGTCACTTCACGCAAATCGTTGAAATCAAGGTTGATAAGCCCTGTCTTGGTAATTATTTCAGTAACAGCTTTTATTGCGTTAACAACAATTTCATCCACAAACTGGAAACCTTTCTCAAGCGGCATATCAGGGGCTATATCCCCAAGCTTGTCGTTGGGTATAATTATCACGGTGTCTGATGCCTCCTTCAGCTTCCTGAGGCCAATCAGTGAATTCCTTCTTTTTATCGGACCCTCAGCTGTAAACGGTAGCGTTACCACCCCAATGGTCAGTGATCCGTGGTCCTTGAGAACCTTGCTAACAATAGGTGTCGAACCCGTACCGGTACCGCCACCCAGGCCTGTGGTTACGAATGCCACCTCTGCACCATGGGCGTAATTGATTATCTCCTGTTCAGACTCCAGTGCAGC
>JAJYEP010000072.1 GCA_021785735.1 Thermoplasmata archaeon
ACTTTGAAGAGTCCCCCGTTGCACCCGTATCGACAAGCAAAGCCTTTTTGTTACCAAAAAAAAGGTAGAGGAATGGAGCTTCAAATGAGACATCCTTGCTTTCCCTCATTATTACCGTGTGTTGATCGTAATAGTGTACTTGTATTGGAGGATCCCTCATACCCCCCTTTCTTTGGGAACCATGTATCCAGGTTACGTTAAAATCTCCAGCGTCCATCTTACTTGAAAAGTCGACATCTGCCATCGATTCTGAATACTTCAATATCTTATAATATTATTCCGTTCTTATTCCCTCAGTTCAAACCTTTTAGGTTATTCAATAAAATGAAATTCTGAGGTACCAGGAGCACTGGCGTGCACCATCACAGAACTGGTTATATGCCAGTGCCGCCAGACCCAAGATATCTGCTTTTCTTGAAAGAAGCCCTGATCATTGCTTCATCGAATCCCTCAGGAAGGCCCTTTCCGTTCAGGTAGTCAAAAAGGATCATCTTGAAAACGTTCATGTAGGTGAAATTCAGGATCAGGCCGAGAATTATTAGAATTATTGAGATGGCAAAAATTGCGAGAAGAAGTATCAATGGCAGAGCTGATCCGATGAGAAATATGGATGCCATGAGCAGCAGGAATCCTCCTAGGGTAAAGATAGTCGTGTAAAGATCGATGTAAATTATCCCGCCGAAAGTTGTACCGAAGTTTTTCCTGATTGTTGAGACGCTCTGTTCGACCGCCTTGATCGGCCCAACGTTGAAATCGAGAATCGCGGGAATTGCAAAAAACGTGGCCACGGTAATTGCGAATGAGCCAATTGCGCCGACGATGATGCCGCCAATCCCCCTGAATCTTGACTCTATGGCCCTCAGTATCATGAGGAGAACGCTGTAGAAAAGTGCCCACTCAAATGCCTTTGCCTTGTAACCCCATGCCATTCCAAGGGACTCCCTGAAGCTTTTCGGAGAATCCGTGTTGAACGATCTGTAACAGATGAGCATCCCGAGAAGTATCAGGGTCGTGACAAAATAGACGGCGACATATGCCACGAACAGACCGATGATGTAAAAATAGAAGTTGCTTGATGACGATGAAACGGGTATCTCAATAAAGAGGAGCAGGAATGTGACGGCGAAGATCACAACGCCAAGAATGCCGGTCAGAATGGGGAAAAGATACAGGCCCCGATCCCTTGAGACACTTTTCCTGACCATCCTGGCAAGTCTCCAGCCGCTTTTCATCCTCTCAAACATATTTCTCGCATTAATTATAGATATAAAATCATAGCGGGTTAAGACACGGAGAAATCCTTCCATGCTCGCGGGAATATCATAAAATGGCGGGACAGGATAATTTCATGATCCGAACATGGAGAAGGTTCAAAAAATGAACCCATGACCGATAATTTATAAGGGATACAGATTTCTTTTCATGCTTAAGATCGATGGAATGACGGTGAGTTTTGGGGGCAACACAGTGCTGAATAAAGCCAGCCTTGAAATCCAAGCTCGAAGCAAATGTGTCATTGTGGGCGCGAACGGATCCGGAAAAACGACGCTGTTGAAGGCCCTGCTGGGCCTTGTTGATATATCATGCGGAACAGTGCTGTACAACGGAAAGGATCTGAAAGAATCATCCAGGGAGCTTGACGTCTCGTCCAACCTGCCTGAGTGTTACAGGTTTCTTCCCGTCAGCTGCAACGATCTTGTCTCGGCTTATGGTCTTATCAAGGGATTTGACGGCAACGACCTGATTAACCGGCTAAGGAGATTCTCCCTCCAGGAAATCCTTGAACAGAAGCCATGGAAATTGAGCACCGGTCAGCAGAAGATACTGTTCACCCTCATGGCGATAGGCAGTGGCAGCGGTCTTGTCATACTTGACGAGCCGTTTGAGAATGTTGATTTTGAAAGGAGGAAACTGCTTTTCGACTTAGTCAACGGGACAGACGCGTCGGTGATTTTATCGACGCATGACCTGGGGATTCTGGGGATCATGAGGGAATGGAGGATGTATATCCTTGTCATGGGAAAACTGCTGGGTCCTCTGGATCCCACAATGGCAGGGAGATACTACTTCAACCGGGGATCAGAGGAGGGGGCAGTTTACAGAGTCTCCATCGACGAAAAGTCGTTCAGCATAACTGTCGATCACGGAGAGATACCCATGACAGACATCGAAAAAATCGGAACCATGGGGAGAGTGATATGAAGTGCTGCTGAAATACTTTGCAAAAAACATAGTCCTAAGCAGAAGGGTCTGGATTTTCGGCATGTTTTTTGGGCTGTTCCTGCTATATATTGGCTACAGCCAGGCGAATTCAGGGATCGGTGCAACAGTATTGGATCAGACGTACTACTCCATTGCATGGATGGGGATCATCATACTCTTCATGTTCGGCACAATTTCTACAACAATAGCCCAGTCTGCAATATATTCGTCCGCTTCGCTTCCGTATCTTTTCAAATTCACCAGGTTCTCACGCAAATCGTATCTTTACAACATCGTATTCTCCTCACTTCTGGTGGGGGCATCCCTCGCAACGGTGATTCTGATAATCGCAACCCTGGTCTTCAGCTTCAAGTTCGATTTCATCATATACTCAAGAAATTATGCATATTCGTATCTCATAATAATTGTGGGCGAGATGTTCATGATATTCATGGCACTTTTCATTGTTCTGATTACCATAAACTATCTTGGCGCAAAGACCGTGAACTATATACAGAGTGTACCCATGCTCCTCTCCTACGGATTTGGAATACTGATTCTCACCAGTGGCATCAACAGTGTTTATATCTTCTACCTGGTTCCGTTCAGTGCCTTCGTGGTGGCATTTCAGTCATCCTTCCTGGGGCTGGAATCACTGCCCGTAGCTGGTGGGATATATACTGTGTTCACCCCTTATATGATAATTTCTCTATCACTCTGGACCCTTGCAATGGCAGTTATTGACGTTATGCTTTTACGGAACGTAAAGGTTTCATCCCTCGATGAACGGGCCCAGCTATGACAGATGACATCACGGAGCTCAGGACCGATGAATTCCTGTTTGCCGGAAAAAGAGCAGTCGAGTTCCAGGAATTCCTGATCAGGCGCGCATTCGGGTTTTTCTATGGAGTCTGGGCGGTGGATTTTC
Source organism: Thermoplasmata archaeon (assembly GCA_021785735.1). Classification (GTDB taxonomy): domain Archaea; phylum Thermoplasmatota; class Thermoplasmata; order Thermoplasmatales; family Thermoplasmataceae; genus JAKAFX01. Next base: position 3,131 of record JAJYEP010000072.1, read on the forward strand.
TGCTATTGGTCATGGGATCTTTTTTTCTGGGCCAGGCGGCGGATTCAATTTTCACCATAATAGGCATCATAACCGGCTTTTTTGTCTCCCAGCGTTTATTTAGAAGATCGAAGAAGACCTCACGGTTCAGGAACAGCATCAGAGCATCGAAAATAAAAGGGTCCGGATCAGGGGCAAGAACGATCATACTGATAACGATCGCAGTTTATGTTATTCTGAATTCGTTTATTCTGTTTGACGCGGCAGATCGGAGATATGTCCTTGATGCTGGTATCGTTTCCATCATCATTCTGTATTCAGCCGGGAGCTTTGGCACTTTTTACGTTAATTACACGAGCCTCGGCAGACTTACTCCTGAAGGCGTAATTGCACCCACATCGCTGTTCATAGGAGGGATATCGGAGCTGGCAGCCAGTGTGGCAATGCTGAACCAAAGTTTTCTCCTGATGATCTGGACTATGGTGATAGCCTTATGGATGATTGCATCCATTATCTCATTTTACCAGTCAACAGAAGTTCTGGGAGGCCTGGATGGGAGAGAGTGAATCCATGGATTCGATCGACAGGTATTCGAGGCTTTTCGAGTCGATCAACGATCCTGCGCTGAAGTCCTCGGTAAGGCTGACAATACTGATATCACTGGGCATGAACAGGAGGCTCAACTTCTCGGATCTTCTCAAACTCACAGGGTCAGGGAAGGGGAGCCTGCACAACCACATATCCAGGCTTGAATCAGCCGGTTACGTGGTGACAACAAGGTATTCCTTTTTCTCATCCCCGAAGGTAAGGGTTGAGATAACCCAGAAGGGCAGGGAAGTGGTCAAGAGATACCTGGAAATAGTGAGCCATATATGACGTCAACCAGAACAACAGCCTGGCAGAAATCATTAATAGCGGAACTTTTCCGGTTTGAGAAAAGCAGCAAATTCCATATTCATTCCCGGGGATTCATTGAAGAATCTATTTTGTTGCTGAATGTATGTTTATGACGGAGAATGCGCGGGATATTCTCCTGATGTTGCTGAATCCTGCATCCCCAAGCATTGAACTGACCTGATCGGGTGAATGAAATTTCTGCACCGATCTTGACAGGTAGGAATAGGAGTCGGACCTTGTGGCAATGTCTCCAAATGCAGGCACCAGCCTGTAGAAGTAGAGCCTGAAGAGGTCCCTGAATACCGGCACAGCAGGATTGTAAATGTCAAGGTTGGCAAACCTTCCGCCCTTCCTGAGGACCCGGTGCACCTCGCTGAAGTATCCTCTCACATCGCCGACATTCCTTGTGAGAAACGCCGATGATACGTAATCCACAGATTCATCCTCCAGCGGTATGCTCAGGGCGGACGAGACTATGAACCTTGAGTCAGGCAGCCGGTCCCTCCTGAACA
>JAJYEP010000073.1 GCA_021785735.1 Thermoplasmata archaeon
GATCAGGGATGGAGCCAGTTCAAGACCATATTGGAATACAAACTTGGTTGGAGAAGAGCAGATCTCATCGAGATAGGCAGGTTTGATCCGTCATCGAAGATGTGCTCGAAATGCGGGAACGTAAAGCATGATCTGAAGCTATCGGATCGCATATATCATTGCGATGCGTGCGGCTTCAAGATGGACAGGGATCTTAATGCAGCAATAAACATTCGCAATATTGGAATGATAAAGGTAGGGAAGGGCATTCCCGAATTCACGCCTGTGGAAAGTGCTACGGCGGCGGAACTCTCAAAAGGAGGTCTACGAGTTGCCACTCTATGAACCAGGAACCCCACACCCTTCAGGGGTGGGAGGATGTCAGAAAGGTTTAAACAATTATCCGTGATTGGTTTGGGATGAAAGTCAACAGATACGACATAATTTTGGACATAAATAACCAGACTGGAGAATACAGCGGCAGAGAGACCATTGATGTTGAGGATGCAGAACCGACAGTCGACGTGGATTCCGTCGGGCTTGCAGTCAAATCTTTAAAAGTGGACGGAAAATCACAGAAATTCACAAAGAGGGAAGACTCATTCAGAATCACAGGATTACAGAAGGCACCGGTAAAACTTGAGATTGAATTTACTGGCCAGGTGTCTGATCTGCTCACCGGGCTCTACAGAGCGAAGACCCCGGAGGGAGAGGAGATGTTCACAACCCAGTTTGAATCCACAGGAGCAAGAAGGGCTTTTCCATGTTTTGATCGACCTGACCTCAAGGCGGTTTTCAGTCTATCCCTGAGGATTGATAAGGATCTGGAAGCCATATCCAACATGCCCGTTGAGAAGGAAACGGCAGAACAGGCCAGGAAGACCGTTAAGTTCATGGACACCCCGAAGATGTCAACATACCTTCTGTATATTGGAGTTGGCAAATTTGACAGGATGGAATCAAAATTCCGGGACAAGAAGGTGGGTGTCGTAGCGGTCAAAGGTCATCTTGATACCACGGATTTTCCGATGAACATGACCATACGTTCCCTGGATTTCTTCGAAAGTTATTTCGAAATACCGTTCCAGCTTCCAAAGGTCGACATCATAGCGGTTCCACAGTTTGCCGCAGGCGCAATGGAGAACTGGGGAGCGATTACATTCAGGGAGACGCTTGTACTGGTGAACAAATCCACCAGTATGAGAGCAAAGAAGAGGGTTCTTGAGGTGATTGCGCATGAACTCACCCACCAGTGGTTTGGCGATCTCGTGACGATGAAATGGTGGAATGATCTCTGGCTGAACGAAAGCTTCGCTACCTTCATGTCATACAAGGCCGCGGACAAGATATACCCGGAATGGAAGATGTTTGACTACTTCATGCTTTCAAGAATGGAGGGGGCTCTTGATGGTGATTCTCTTGAAGGATCACATCCAATAGATGTTGAAGTGAAGGATCCGGACTCAATCTCGGAGATATTTGACGAAATAAGCTATGGAAAGGGAGGAAGCATTCTGAGGATGATAGAGAATTATGTCGGCCTCGATGCTTTCAGGAAAGGAATTGGAAGCTATCTTAAGGAAAATTCTTATGGTAACGCAGAGGGGGCTGCTCTTTGGAACTCGATTGCAAAATACTCAGGCGGAAACATATCAAAGATTATGGAGTCTTGGATAAAAAGGATGGGCTACCCTGTCATAGCGGTATCAAGGAAAAACGGCAAGCTTCACTTGAAGCAGGATCGCTTCCTTCTTTCTTCCACAAAAAAGGAGGACCCATGGCCAATCCCCCTTGTTGTAAGAAGGAAATCAGGTTATGAAAGCATACTTTTCAATACCGAAGAGATGGATATACAGGATTCTGCGATATCTACAATGAACGGCAACAGGAGCGGTTTCTATCGTGTTCTGTACGACAATGTGCTGTTCGATGAAGTCATCTCTTCTGTAAAGGGAATGAACAGGGATGAGAAAATGGGTCTTCTGAGCGACTATTTTGCATTCCTGAAATCCGGAAGAGCATCATTTGACGAATACAGAAAGGTACTGAACGCATTGTCGCAGGACGAGGAAAGACTCATAATAGAGGCTATCTCCTCTCAGCTTTACGGCCTTTATATGATAAGCCCAGACAGCGAGGAGATAAGAAAACTGGGCCGTGAGTTTCACGAATTCCATTACAGAAAGCTTGCAAAGGGAAAGACATCTGAGGAAGACATGGAAACCCTTGGTGTCATAACGCAGAGGTTTGCTGTATTTGATCATAAATTTGCAGAAGATGAATCTGCAAAGTTCGGATACATAGAGGCGATAAAACCAGACCTGAGACAGGGAATCGCAATCGCAAAGGCACTGACATCAACTTCTCTGAAGGAAATACAGGAGAAATTCCTTTCCCTGAAGAGCGATGAGGACAGGACAAAACTTCTTTCTGCCATGGGATACCTGAAGGGCAAGGAAAACTTCGAGGCAGTAATTCAGATGATAAATGAGGGGAAGGTCAAGAGACAGGACATGATCTCGTACCTCAACAGCGCAGGAATGAATCCCGGCAACAGAGAATTCATCATAGACGAGCTGGAAAGAATTGTACTGATGATTGACAAGGTTTTCAAGGGCAACAACAACGCCTCGAGATACGTGGAAACAGTACTCCCCCTAGCAGGCTTGATAAGCAGCGCCAGGACAAACACAATGGTGGTGAAAATGAAGTCCATGAAGCAGGTTCAGAGAGGTTTCACCAAGGGCCTTGAGGTACTCAGGATAAACGAGAATCTTGCAAAGAAAATAAAATAGGGGAAATGACAACCCCTCCCTTAATTTTTCAAGGCTTCAATCAGTTTTGGAACCACCTGGTACAGGTCTCCGACAATACCATAATCAGATTCCTCAAAGATTGGCGCAGACTTGTCCTTGTTAACTGCCACAACCACCCTAGATCCTCTCATGCCCGCAATATGTTGAATCTGGCCTGAGATTCCAAGTGCAACGTACAGCTTTGGCCTCACCTTCTTCCCAGACAGTCCCACCTGCTTTTCCTCGCTGAGCCACTGATAGTCAAGGCAGACAGGCCTGGACCCCGCTATCACGCCGTTCAGCATCTTTGCAAGAGGCTCGACCTTCTGTATGCCATCCTTGTTTCCCAGTCCCCTGCCTACGGAGACTATGACAGAAGCCTTCTCTATGTTCTCCTCAGAAGATTTCTTCTCTATCTTCTCAAGCAACTTTATTTTGCCTGTGGATGGGTCAAGTTCATGGACACTGGGCTCAGAAGTTGCCTCCCTGGGCTCTGTGATTCCTGGAGAGACTGTGAATATCTTTGCATCCGATTCTTCTTCCAGCAGTGTCTTGCCTCCATAGTAAAAACGCTTTGTTACAGCCTTGCCATTCTCAATTTTAATCTCGCTTATCTCTGCCATTGCGTTCATTTTGGTTGCTGCAGAAATTATACCGGCGACCTCTCTTCCTATCACTGTCGATCCTATTGCAATGAGATCAAACCTGCCATTGTTTATCACGGAGATCATGTGTGCTGAGACAACTTCGGAATTCTCCTCTTCTGAAAAAATATGCATCGACACTGGCCCATATCTGGCAAATACATCCTTATTACCGGATGACGAGAGGACAGCAACATCTCCGAATTCCCTGAACTTTGTAATGATCTGTGATCCAATATCTGGCGAATCCGAGTATGCCAGGGTGATCATCTCATCGCCTCCTTCATTGCCTTAGCAACCTCCGGCACTCCCTTGTCAACATCCTCAAAGATCAGGCGCTTCCTTTCGCTCTTAGGAGCCCTGTTGGAGATTACTCTTGAATATTGTCCTGCAGCGCTTATCTTCTCGGTGTTTATGGGTTTCCTTCCTGCCGCAAGGATCTGCATTACCGGCGGCAGCCTGGGTTCGTTTATTTCCTGCGTCACCGATACGATTACAGGAAGAGTTGCCTGAATCTTCTCATTGTTTGTATCCAACACCTTCAGGACCTCCACGATTCTGTCCTTCAATTCTATGGATACGGCACTGCCAAGAAGGGTCTCTCCGAGAAGTGAGGACAGCATTCCGGGAAGCAGTCCAGTATAGGAGTCAGCAGACTGATTCCCAAGCAGGATTATATCATGAGGGATTTTCTTTATTTTTTCGGCAAGCACGCTTGCGGTATTCATTGGATTATTTCCAGGATATCCCGTGAGCAGAAAGCCCTCATCGGCTCCCATGGCATATGCTTCTTTTATAACCTGGGTTGCGGTCTCATTCCCATAGGTTATGACTGTGACCTTGCCGCCATATTTTTCCTTGATCCTGATGGCAGCTTCAGTTGCGTTCTTGCTGAGGGTCTCAAATTTAAGAGAAACTCCTTTGAGAACAGGTTCTCCGGTATTTGGATCCGGTTTTATCAGTTCCAAGTCAGGCATCTGCTTCGCCAGTACTATGATTTGATACGCCATTTTACACCATCAACTTTTCAGTATTCTGCTATCGGTTTTTATACTTTTGTCCTAACATCCGTTAAATGCAAGAGGAGTGAAACAC
>JAJYEP010000074.1 GCA_021785735.1 Thermoplasmata archaeon
AAACGTAAAGCAGGCCATAGGACCAGAACATTGTGCTTGTTATTGTCATAAGGGAAAGATACAGCAGGTTCCTGCTGAATATAAGTTTCCGGGACATAGCCAGCAAAACTCCTGCCGCCAGAAGATAACGGAGCCCCATGAATGCAAAGGGTGATGCATATATGAGGCCGTTTTTTGCGAAATAATATGAGAAGGCTGTGAAAACCACGTATGGAACTAGAAACTTGATCTCTTTCATTTTTACGGGGAATAGCAAATCTCTTAATTAATACTCCATAACGTGGCACACCATACCGTGTCTGACGTCCTCTCCACCGGAAACTATTAAATGTTCCTGCTTCACAGAAAGTGCCTTTTTCATGCGATCCGAAGGTCTCTACTCCATCCCTTTCGGGTGGTTTATCACTCTTATATTTCCAACTGCCCATGGGTATATTTTCTTTATTATTGTCACACGGATTATTCCAACGCTCGCAATTCATTTACATCACAGGTTCAGTGACTTTCTTGCCTGAAAAATTGTGAACAGGAAACAATCAGAAGATCGAATTTCGATCTACACTTTCGACATGGATATATCTGACAGGACGTAAGCCCAGATTAGGGCGGGAAATCAGTTTAGTGGACATATTTATTAAGGGTTCAACGATGATAGAATATGGATTATAACTTTTCTAAGATAATGGATTCAATAAAGCCGTCTGAGATAAGAGAACTTCTGAAATTTGCATCAATGCCTGGAATGATTTCATTTGGGGGAGGAATGCCCAACCCGCTTTCATTTCCACTGGATGAGATCAAAAAAATAGCCGACGATGTCATTGTCAACAACGGAAAGCTGGCACTGCAGTACGGCAACACTGGTGGCCTTCCTGAGCTGAAGGATGAGATTGCCAAACTTCTGTTAAGGACTGAGAATATAAAAACCGAAGGCAAGAACGTCATTGTCACAACAGGTTCCCAGCAGGCGCTCTACGCCATGGGAAAGATATTCGTGAATCCTGGCGAAACCGTCATGACGGAGGCTCCGACATATATCGGTGCAATCAGCGCATTTGTCGCAAACGGCGTCAGGATGCGCGGGGTTCCAATGGACGAGAACGGAATGAGAACGGACATACTCCAGGAGAAACTCGATAAACTTAAATCTGAGAACATCAAGCCGAGATTTATCTATGTGATACCCAACTACCAGAATCCGGCGGGATACACAATGAGCACAGAGAGAAGAAAGCACCTCCTTGATATAGCCCAGGACTACAAGATACCGCTCATTGAGGACAACCCGTATGGCGAGCTCAGGTATTATGGTCCGAAAATGGAATCGCTGAAGAGCATGGAACGGGAGAATGAGGTCATATATCTGGGAACGTTTTCAAAGGTCATGGCGCCAGGCTTGAGAGTGGGCTATGTGAATGCGGACGAGAAGGTCATCCAGAAGGTGAATCTGCTCAAGCAGGGGCTTGAACTGGCAACGAGTTCGCTTTCAGAATTCATAGCATACGAATACCTGAAGAGAGGTATAATGTTAAAGCAGGTTCCAAAAACTGTGGAACTTTACAGGGGAAAGAGGGACCTCATGATCAAGGCTCTTGAGAAATACTTCCCGGAGGGATCAACATGGTCAAAACCCAACGGCGGCATGTTTATATGGGCCACCGTGAACGAAAACATTGACACCACCAAAATGGCCAAGAGGGCACTGGAGAACAAGATTGCGTACGTAAGCGGGGCATCGTTTTACCCGGACGACGTAAAGAGGAACAACATGAGGCTCAACTTCACCTTCTCAACGGATAGTGAGATTGAGGAAGGAGTAAAGCGGCTCTCAAAGGTTGTTGAGGAAGAGGCCAGAGAGATAGCCGCCTCGTAAATCTTCAGAGCGCCCTTCGCAAACCATTACCCCCGGAAAACAGTTACCATTTCATTCCTTTTCTGAAATTGAGTCAGCAGTAAAGCGGTGACTGAAATAATTGAGTGTAGCGGGAAAGATGCGAATGAAAAATTATATGCATCGCAAAGATACGTTTTCAATTGGTGCATTAGATGGCGGTGGTAGTTGGTGGTACTTTCTCTATACTGCATCCTGGTCACAAGAAGCTTCTCAAGGCTGCTGTGGACACCGGCGAAACAGTGATGATCGGTCTGACCACTGACAGATACCTTGAGGAAAACAAGTCATACGGCAATGTATCCTATGCAGAGCGGAAGAGAGAGCTCATGAACTACATGGACACTTTCCACTGCAGGTATGAGATTAAACCCCTTGATAACAGGGAGGGCAATTCTTCAACATCACCAGATTACACCTCAATCGTGATATCGCCTGAGACATACCAGAGAGCCCTTCGTATCAACGAGGAAAGGAAGAGGAGAGGCCTGAAACCTCTAAAAATAATCAAGGTTCCATACGTGCTGGGCAATGATCTGTTTCCCATCAGTTCATCGAGAATACTTTCGGGGGAAATAGACATAAACGGGAACAGGACAGGTCCCGTCAGGATCTCCATTGCAACGAAAAATGATCTGAAGGTTCGGTGCGTCGGTGATTACGCATCCCGTGTATTTTCAAAGTTCGAGGTGATACGCAGCAGCGGTCCCGATCTGCCATCGGACCAGCCCTTTGGGAGCGACACAGAAGAATGGGCAATAAGGAGATCCAGGGCTGCAGCGGGCGATAATGACTATTCCATTGGCGTGGAATCCGGACTTTTCTATCAGAGGGCTTCAGGGACATACCTGGACGTTCATTACTGTGCCGTAACGGACAAATTCAATCACACCACAATAGGATCGAGCAGCGGCTTTCAGATACCGGATGACATAATAGATTCTGTCAAACTTGGGATGAATGAGTCAGATGCTTTTCAGAGGCTGTATGGCAGCGAGAACATAGGCCAGAAGGAAGGTATTGTTGGCAGAATCTCAGGAAACGAACTGAAACGTTATGATCTGATAATGGAATCCATAAGGAATGCATTTCTTCCAAGAATTCATCCGGATTTTTATTAGTTCTTTAATTAAAGCAACGGTTAAATAATGATTTCCGATAAGTAAGGTGATATGGTTCAGAAGGAAGAAATACTTGAGGCCCTGAAGCAGGTATCGGATCCGGAGATAGGAATGGATATAGTCAATCTGGGGCTTGTTTACGAGGTCAAGATAGAGGGTGACAGGGTGTACATAAGAATGACAATGACTGCACCGACCTGCCCTGTCACACCGTGGATACTCGCCGAGGCCCAGCGGGTTGTGGAAAACATCCAGGGGGTTGAAGCTGCCGACATTGAACTTGTATGGGATCCACCATGGAATCCCTCCATGATGACTGACGAGGCAAAAGAAGCCCTGAATATGTACTGATCAGGAACTGGTCAGATCATCCAAGAAATGCGGATAGTGACGGTTCTCCTTCATTAGATTTTGCTTATATTTGGACAGGAACTGCATATCGCCAAAAAGGAAGGATCATTTATATACCTTATTTAAATGAGAGCGACGGTTAATATGAGCGAGAGAGAGAAAATTACAATTGAGAATATCGTGGCATCCACTTCGCTTGCAGAGCACCTCGATCTGAGCAAAATCGCCCTTGCACTCGACGGATCCGAATACGAGCCTGAACAGTTTCCAGGACTGATTTACAGGCTGCATGATCCAAAAACTGCTGTACTGATCTTCAGGAGCGGCAAAGTGAACTGCACTGGAGCAAAGAACCTGGCCAATGTCAAGCTTACAATCGACATAATTATAAAGAAACTGAAGAAAGCCGGAATAGAGGTCTATGAGAATCCCGACATAATTGTGCAGAACATAGTTGCTGTATATGATCTTGAGGCGGATCTTAACCTCACCGACATTGCCATGTCACTGGGACTTGAGAATGTGGAGTATGAACCGGAACAGTTTCCGGGGCTTGTGTACAGGGTTGAGGAACCAAAAGTGGTACTCCTTCTATTCGGATCAGGCAAAGTGGTCTGCACCGGAGCAAAGGAGGAAAGCGAGATAGAGCAGGCAGTCATCAAGGTGAAGAAGGATCTTCAGAAAGTCGGGCTTATCTGATCTCCCTCAATCTTTATAATTTCTCCCTTGAAGTATTCCCTTATCAGGCTGGTTGCGTAGATTCCCCTACCAAGACTGAAGGAGAGGACGTTATCACTAACATTCATATCAACGGGCCTTGCGGATATGATCCGTCTTTCGCCCTTTGATGAAAGTTCAGGCATTTCCGGAATCCTGAAGGAGGAAAGGCTTATCTTCTGATCATCAAGAAGTTTCCTTTCAACCTCTCCCTGTTCACCTTGGGAAAACACGCTGTCATAGCCGAATACAGGCAGGGTTGGTCTGACGCTGTCCTTCCGTGAAAGATCATTCATCTTTTCAAGGTTGTACCTGGTGACCGGAATGGGCTTGTCCTTGTCTGGATTGAAGTATCTGTCGACAGGGTATGCTATATCGCCTTCCAGGAACTCCCACAGGCTCCCGACGCTTTCCA
>JAJYEP010000075.1 GCA_021785735.1 Thermoplasmata archaeon
ATGGTCTGAAAATTATCATCCTCGAGTATCATGTCTGAGGCTTCCTTTGCAGCATCAGTCCCCCTGATTCCCATTGCAATGCCTATCTCTGCCGCCTTGAGTGCAGGTGCATCGTTGACCCCGTCTCCAGTAACGGCAATAATTTCCCCAAGACCCTGCAGCGCCCTGACGATCCGGAGTTTTTCCCTGTGGGTTATTCTTGCGAAAATACGATAATCCCTGACTGATTTTTCCAGGTCTGCATCGCTCATCTGCCTCAATCTTTCTCCTGTCAGGACATGATCCGTTCCGTTAATTCCTACCATTCTTCCTATGGCGGATGCAGTGTCCGGATGATCGCCGGTGAGCATGATCACATCTATTCCGGCATTCTGGCACATTCTTATTGCCTCCTTCACCCCTTTCCTGGGAGGATCAATAAAACTGAAAAGACCGATGAACACCAGTCCTGTTTCTGCCTTATCTCTTTCGCTGCTTATGGTTGAGGATCTGGCATATGATATGGCAATTGATCTCTCCCCGGATCTGGCCATTTTCTTCACCGTTTCGAGTACCAGATTCCGGTAATTTTCCGACATCTCGACCTCCTCATCATCGTTCAACGCAAACTTTGTGCATCTTTCCAGAACAGCTTCCGGTGCGCCGCTCGTAAATATCGCCAGACCTGTGGATGTTCTGTAAATGTACGAGGCGAGCCTGACTGAGTCATCGAACGCAAATTCGATCTCGGGCGAAAATTCCTTACGTATCTTCTCAAAGTCAATACCATGATTTTTAGCATAACCGGATATTGCCGTCTCCATGGGCTCCCTGTAAACGCCTGAAAGTTTGCTGTCCATGGTCAGCGATCCCATGGAAAGTATTCCTGCAACCAGAAACCTGTCACTCACAGCCTGATCCGCATCATAATAACCTTCGCCCTGGAGCAGGTGCGCCACATTCATGCTGTTCTCTGTGAGTGTGCCCGTTTTATCGGTTGCTATGATGGTCACGCTTCCCAGAGTCTGTGCGGCCTTCAAACCCTTCACGATTGCTCTTTTCTTGGAGAGCGCATATGCCCCTACGGCCAGTGTTATGGTTATCAGTATGGGGAGCTCTTCCGGAACCGTTGCGAATGCCATTGACAATCCCGTCAGAACCATCTGGTAGAGCGGGTTTCCATGAATGTAGCCTATGAGCGGCACCAGGATGCTGAAGAAGACGGCGATTCCTATCAGCATCTTTGAAGTTCTGTTCATGGAGATTTCCATCTGTGTCTCGGGCTCTTCCTCGTTTTTCACAGATTCCGATACCTTTCCAAGCTCCGTCCTGGCACCTGTGGAGACCACCGCAAATTTTCCGTTTCCCTGAACCACCAGTGTTCCGGACATGATCAGATATGAACCCGCGTCCCCTGAACCGTTGATCTGTTCATTGAATGATCTCTTGTGAACCGGGATGGATTCCCCGGTAAGCGATGATTCGTCTATCTCAAGTCCGAAGCACTCGAGTATGATTCCGTCTGCGGGAACTCTCTCACCTGCGTGCATCATGACGACGTCGCCAGGAACTATATTCGTGACCGGGATCTCCGTGGAAGCCCCGCTGCGAAGCACCCATGCTTTAGCAGATACAAGGGACCTCAGGGCAAGGAGAGAGATTCTTGCCTTGTATACGTTGTATATCTCGATTGACAGCACAATGAAAACTATGATGATCACGGATATTGACTCGACCGGAGTGCCTATGAGCAGGTATACAACCCCGATAATGATCAGTATCAGAATCATAGGTTCTTTGACCTGCTCAATGAAGATGTGAAACAGGGTGTCGTCTTTTGATTCTGGAAGTGAATTTTTGCCGTAGAGCTTAAGCCTGCTTTCAGCCTCTGTCTGTGAAAGGCCGATCTCGGTGTCCACGCCAAGCTGTTTCAGTACCTGATCCGGATCGGCAGAAGCGTTGAAAATACCGCCAGTTTCCACCAGTATGAATTTGACTAGCAGTTATATATTTAGTGCCTCAACTCACTTGCCCGGGTGGGACATACCTTTGGATGTTTAACCTGCAGAACAACCTGCTCTGTTATGCAGTATTCCGGAGAAAAGCAACACTCAAAATTTACTGCAAATGATTTTCACCTGGAATTGATTTGACCGGTCTTCCAAATGGAGGATGCGGGCTTTATGATGCTCAGGGATAATAGAACTGCAGCAGGACTGCCAGTGCCATTATAACCAGCATGAGTCCCATTGTTATGAAGGACGCAACGTGAGTGATTTTCCTGATTCTCTTCATCTCGTCGTATTTTCGCTCCTCGCTCAGCCGCATTATTCTCTTTCCGTGATATATGTTGTTTGCATACATCAGAACAACCATCACAACCACGACTATGGATTTGATAAGGAGTATCTCGCCACCGGTTGTGGTTGTTAAATCGCTTAAGGAAGGGAGATATGTGTAGCCCAGGTAGATGCCCGTCAGTATCAGAATCGCTACGAGCACGTCGGTGTAATACCCAAACAGTCTTCCGATAAGGCCAACAATTTTTGTCCGGTAGGATTCATCATCAGTCAGTTTGTAGGAAACGGGCCATACAATCACCCAGAGGAAAAATGATCCGCCTATGAACATTATGGCTGCAAAGAGGTGTATCATCAGTACAATTGCCACGAGATCCTGAATCACGATGTGTCATAATCCTGCTGTATTTAGATTGTTGACCTAAGATTGCAGTGGTTTTTCAACCAGGCAGAGATTTCAATCGCATAACGACAGATTCTTACCACATTCATTTTTATTCCGGATACAGTCATTATCCAACCACACTGCTCAATAGAACCCGGAGGAAAAAATAAGTAGGATAGCAGGGCATGTTACATAATGTTCAGAAACAGAATGGATGCAGGCGAACAGCTTGCGCTTAAGCTGAAAAATCATACTGCCGACAATTGCATAATATATGCCATACCGAGGGGCGGGGTGCCTGTGGCGCACCAGATTGCAATCTTTCTCAACAAGCCTCTGGAACTTCTCATTGTCAGGAAATTAGGCTCTCCCTGGGAAGAGGAGCTGGCCCTTGGTGCCGTGACGGAAGGGGATCCTCCGTCGTACTACCTGGAGCAGGGAATGATAAGATCACTGGGCATGGACGCTACTGCGATCGATGATCTTATTCGTTCCAGAAAGAAGGAAATAGAGCGAATGCAGCTCCTATTTCGACATGGCAGAAAAATGCTCATAGATCCCAACGCCACCGCCATAATCGTTGATGACGGGATAGCCACCGGTTCCACTGTTAAAGCTGCTGTCAGGTTCCTAAGAAACATTGATCAGAAAAGAATTGTTGTGGCTGCGCCCGTTGCGGATCAGATTGTGGTTGATGAACTTGAAAAACTGGCTGATGAGGTTGTATGTGTCAACGTGGTGCACGGGTTGTATGCCGTGGGTGAATACTACAGGGATTTCTCCCAGCTTTCTGATGAAGAGGTCATGGGATATCTGAGATAGCTTGCAGAAAATCTGTTGTATAAATCTGTAAATTACCATCACATCGATGGTGATTCCCCTCGGCTTCGTTGATCATGCTGTCCATACCAAAGACCATGCTTTATTATGTAAGGCGTTGGCGAAACGTTGATCCGTGCGGATGAAACGAATTTATTAACTTTGTTAACTATCTCATATTTATAGGAGATTGAAATCACCAACTGAAGCGGAATGAGGAGAGACCAGAGCGCGGTTCTTACGGTTGTTCTGATAGGTACGCTGATGTCGGCAGTGGATACTACAATCGTACTTCTGGCTCTTCCGACCATAACCACAGATTTGCATGCCACGCTCATTCTCTCAATATGGACCATACTGATCTATCTTCTTGTGATTGCAATACTCACCACTCAGCTTGGGAAACTCGGTGATATATTCGGAAGAGGGCGCATATTCAATTTAGGCTTTCTTGTATTTATAATTGGTTCGGGTCTCAGCGGTCTTTCTCCAACGATCGAATACCTGGTGGGATTCAGGGTGGTGCAGGCTGTCGGAGCTGCTCTCATGCAGGCAAACAGCAGCGCCATTGTTGCCGATACTTTCGAGCCCCAGGTTCGTGGACGAGCCTTCGGGTTCACCACCCTTGGCTGGAATATAGGAGGGACTCTGGGAATAGTACTGGGCGGAGTTATAACTACATTCATCTCCTGGAGATTCATATTTTACATAAATGTCCCCATTGGCCTAATTGGCCTGTTTCTGGGGCTGAAGTACGTGAAGGACAACAACAGGGTGCCATCCAGACTGGACTATGGAGGAATAGTCATCCTCGGGACAATACTTGCTTTGATAGCTTATGGCGCCACCGATCTCACATCCAATGGCCCTGACCTGTTCAACGGTATTCTTATACTTCTGGGGATTCTTTTGATCCCCGTCTTTGTGATGTACGAAAAGAGGGTTTCAAGCCCCGTGATCGATTTCAAGGCATTTGAATCAAAGCTTCTCTCATATTCTCTCC
>JAJYEP010000017.1 GCA_021785735.1 Thermoplasmata archaeon
TGTTGTTTGTACAGGAGGGAATCTACGACAAATTCCTCAAGATGCTTGTGGACAGGACAAAGTCCATGACACCGAAGGATCCAAGGGAAAAGGATGCGTTTGTGACACCGGTTGTTAACAGATCTGCGTATGAAAAATTCAAGGAATTTGCATCAAAGCTTCCGCATGAGGGAAAAGTTGTCTGTGGAGGAAAAACCGTGGATAGAAAAGGATACTACGTGGAGCCGACCATCGTGACTGATCTTAAGAAAGATTCCTTCGCGGTTAAAAATGAACTGTTTGTTCCAATTCTATCCGTACTGAAATTCAGAACTCTGGAGGAAGCTGTGGCACAGATAAACGATTCAAGGTACGGACTTACCGGTGGGATATTCTCTGAAGACCCCGCTGAGATAGAGTATTATATGGACAATGCTGACGTCGGCGTACTCTATGCGAACAGGAGCAGTGGAGGATCTACCGGGGCAATGGTTGGTTCACAACCTTTTGTTGGGTGGAAGCTGAGTGGATCTTCGGGAAAAGGCACAGGTTCATTCTACTATCTGCAACAGTTCCTCAGAGAGCAGTCACAGACCGTTGTCCACTGACTTGATGAAATCATTTATTTCATCTATACCATTTATTTTTGTAACTTTCTCCAGTTTCAGGGCGCTTCTAATAGACTTCTCCATGCCGGCTAATGCCGATTCCATATCATAATTACCGATTATTTTCCTGATACTTGTCATCACGGATGGATCAAATCCACAAGGTTTGATCAGGGAAAATTTTGTAAGATCTGTGTCAATGTTCAGTGCGATTCCGTGTATGGTTGTAAATTCCTTTATTCCAAGGCCAATTGAACATATTTTGTTCCCTTCCACCCATATTCCGGTTTCCTTTCCAAGTTTCAGTTCTCCGGTGATTCCTAGTGACGAAAGATAATCTGTAACTGATTTCCCCGCGGTTTTCACAAGATCGAGGACTGTCATTCCGCGATCTTTCAAATTTATTATAAAATATATAACAAGCTGACCCGGACCGTGATAAGTCCAGCCACCTCCCCGCTCAATACGGAAATCCGGATACCCGTTTGGAGGTGCCTGATTTAGGGTATCATGGATACCGACCGTGAATACATCCTCATGCGCTGTGAATATTACACTATCATCTATCCTGCCTAAGTTCCTCAGATCGACAAGTTTTCTCTGAATCTCAAGCATTTTTCCATATTCAACCTGACCTGCTAAAAGAAAATTGCATTTTCGCATTGTTATACCATTGCAATTGAATAGAAGTTATTATCGCGTATTACCAAAAGGTCAACATTGAAGAAGGATATCTATAATAACTCATCATTATAGATCACCCATGTATGACAATCTATCGGACACAGAGGTGAGGATCCTTTCTCTCATTTATGAGGGCACCTGCAAGCCGTCAGCGATCGCCAAATCTCTGGGCATCACGCTTCAGGGGGTTATATATCATCTTAAGGTGCTGAGATCCAAGGATATCATTGACAGCCAGAACAAACTTACAAAAGCAGGATTCGAGACTCTTTATGAAGGATTGTCGCGGATTAGCCAGAGAATTTCCGGAACCCTTCTCAATCTTGAAAATTCAAAGGTCTGGGAGGTCATAGCCGATGAAAACGCCGAGAAGGGAGACAGAGCGTCTCTTTACATGAAGGATGGTTTCCTGCATTCCTCCGTCCTGGCAAATGAGGAGGCACATGGCATTTACACAATCAAGGCTGTCAAAGGAAAAATAGCCGGCGTCACCAATGTTTCCGGACTGATACGTGTGGAAACACCACCCGTTGAAATAATAATTCTTCCGGATGTGGAAGAATTGAATGAATCTGATGGCTGGAACCTGAAACTGGAAAAGAAGCTGGCGGATTTAGGAAACAGTCTACTTTTCACCATAGGAGAACTGGCATATTCCATATGCGTATCTAGAAACCTGAATATAACCACAACCTTTGCTTCGCTGGAATCTTCGTTTGAGGCAAGCGCAAGAGGTGTTTCATCCGTTGTACTGGTATCCTCCAGAAGAATGAGATATGAGTTCTCAAAACTTGATCAACTCTCCAAGAAAAATCCAGAAATTAAGGTAAATATGACTTACATTTAATTCTACGATTGGGAGCTATATAAATGTATATATAATAAGTAGATTATTCAAAAGTAAATTAGGCTTGCCTTGATTTATTGTTATCCATAAATTTTAAACGTATAGCACTGGTAAATAAAATATTTAAATACAAGATAATAATTATTGCAGAATGGTACAATTGGGTGGTCAAAGTGGAGGAAGATAAAGATGGCCGTGGGGGTCCAAATTATAGCAGATCTCTACGGTGTAGAAGAGGATCTGATCTCTGAGTCCAGCAAGCTATATGAGATAGTCGAAAAAGCCGTGAAGTACAGTAAACTGACGAAAATATCATCTGATTATTACCAGTTCCAGCCTCATGGCGTAAGCGGGATAGTTTTACTTGCAGAATCTCATCTTGCTTTTCATACTTGGCCGGAACACAATCTGGTGACCCTTGATATATACACATGCGGAGAACCTGAAAATGCTGATTCGGCATTTAACTATATAGTCAGCAGGCTTTCACCGACATCCGTTGAGTATAAGAAACTGACCAGGGGAAAACTAGTAGATGAGGATGTGAGGGTTTCCAAACCGCAGCACGTTCTCATTGAGTGATTGTTTGCGAAGGAATTTTAATCTTTTTTTACTGATTCTTTTTATTTTTATTCTAATAATATATATATTATTTAATTCTCGATACTTGTCTGTTCTTTGGATTCAGATCTTGATCATGCCGGTATCTATTTTATCTCTTTATATTGGCGGTGAACTTTTCTTCGATGAAACATACGCGCTATCCTCTCATTTCTCAAAACACAGCGACAGAGCAAACTCTGTCATACTATCTCTTGGATCAATAATAGATGAGATAGCGCTGGTGGCAGTTGCCACTCTGGAGAGGCACAGTTCTATTTCACTTGGCGCAATCCTTGGGTCCAATTCTGTAATCATTGCTGCATTCCTAGTATTTATTTTGATGAGCCACAAGCGCAGGCAGCCTGAACAATTCACAACGGTTACCGCGTATACAGTGTTGATTGGTGTGGTATTGCTCTTTTCGGCGTACATTTTTCATCTGCTCTTCTGGGTTGGTTCTTTGCTACTGTTGTTAATTTTTGTTGCATATTACTTCACGGGTTCTGGTACCACAGAAAAGAGTGAGATGGAAGACACAACCGGCAACTTTTCATTGACAGTTTTCGTGATTTCTGTAATCTCCATTGGAATATCATCGTTTGTGACTGTGGAAATTATCCAGAACGTCTCTAAAATTCTTTCAGTTGGTGAACTTTTGTCCTCGATATTTATTGCTGGTATCGCCGGATCGCTCCCGGAGATCTATCTGATGAAACTTTCATTCAACCGTGGTAGAGACCGCACAGCATCTTCCATACTCAATTCTTCAACAATCTACAAAACTGCAATCCTGCTGCCGCTGAGCGCAATGGTAGTCCCCGTAGTGGAAGGTGGCAATGAGATTGTTGCAATAATAACATTTCTCATGCTGGCTTTAATTCAGCTGATCATTACGAGATTTTGATAATGTAAATATTCATTTGCGCATGTTGTGGAACTCAAGAAATTCAAAGTGAAACTCGACACTATTAAAGTGATCTCGAGATGTGACTTTCATTTGGATCAAATGAACATCCTCCGAATACCAGAGAATATAGAAAATTCTGCATCGGTATTGAAGATTTGGATTGAATCAGGCTTTTGTCCCCCAGAAAATGTTATCCTTTCTCTTTATGCGGATTATTTCGTCGAGCGTCTTCATTGTCTCTGGATCCAGGTTATTCTGTCTGAGATTCCTGACCACGTTCTCATTGATATCAACGTAAAGTGTCTCGCCCGGAAGGATCTGACGGTTAAGAGTCACGCCGTCTATTGCAACTGCAACTTCCGTACCGGCTTCAGCAAATTTCTTGCTAATCTCACCCTCGCGGATGCTCTTTATTACACCCCCATACCGACCATCACCCTTTATGAGACTGTCACCGACCTTTATTCTTCCAGAATGTACCTTGACTCCGACTATTACTGGCTTTGTGCTCCTGAATATGTATTCTGGCATGATGGTGATCTTCGATGGAATTGGCATGGACTCCTTCCTTGACTCCTCTAATTCATGGGCCTTTGATTCTCTCCACTTTAGACATTCGTCTACAAGCGAGTATATCACGTTGCCATTTATGATCGCGATATCAGTGGACATTGAGGAATTCCTAGCTTCTGGCAGTATGGACACGTTGAATCCCACAATGACTCTGTCTAGAGGGTTATTAATTGTGCTGATGTCTGTTATATCCCTTCTGGTGATGTCACCAATGCTTGCATTTCTGATTTGTATATCGTTTTGTGCAAGTTCATAACTTATCGCCTCCAGAGATCCAAGGGCATCTGCACGAACAGTAACACCCTCCTCTGAAAGCTGGATGTTGGGTTTTGACTGCTCGACAATGTATTTGAACGCCTCTGTGGGATCATCCTTGATCACCATCAGCGGAGATCCCGGAATCACCTCATGTTTATCAGAAATCAATATTCTTATACCTGCGGCCGCATTTATTCTCTCCCTTTCCTTGAGGTCTTTCATTGTCCTTCCACTGTTCACGAATAATGCCTTTACCTTTGTGGTTTTAGGCCCAGCTTTCGTGTCAAGTGCAATTGTATCTCCTCTCTTGATTTTTCCCTGATAAAGAATTGTATCCAGAGTCGTACCCAGAGAGCTTTCTACTTTTACTTCTATTACTGTTCCCATCCCTGACTCGTTTCCTTTTACAGATATGTCGTTTTCAAGGAATTTCTGCGCGAGTCCCGAAATCACCATCAGCAGATCTGGAATTCCGAGCCCTGATTTTGCGCTCACAGGAACAATGGCAAGTGTTTTTGAGAAATCAGAAATTCTGTCGTACCGATCTGAGGAAAAACCGTATGAATAAAGGGAACTCACTAAATTATAAAGCTTCTTGTCCAGCGCATCAAGGTACTCTTCCCTCTGTTCCTTGAGAGCTTCCAGAATGAGTTTGTTTTTGGTCGATCTATACAGATCGATCAGATCGATCTTATTAGCTGCAACAATAAAAGGAGTCTTAAATTTCTTCAGAATGTTGATTGATTCAGCCGTTTGCGGCATTATGCCATCATTGATATCGACGACAAGAATAGCTATATCAGCAAGAGCTCCACCACGTGAGCGCATGTTTGCAAAAGCCACATGACCTGGCGTATCTATGAATAGTAAACCGGGAATTTTGAGTTTTGCGCCCTTCAGGAGGTCCTTGGCTATCTTTTCTATCCTTGCTGAATCTATATCCGTGGCCCCTATCCTCTGTGTTATGCCACCCGCTTCGCCCTTTGCAATGGAAGTACCTCTTATGGCATCAAGGAGCGTTGTCTTTCCATGGTCAACGTGACCTAGAACGCATACAATCGGCTGCCTGTATCCTTTATTCTTTTGCTCCATAAGATCATCTTCATAGGAGACTTTCATCTCCATACTCAGATTCAATAATCTCAGCTTGATTAAAGAATATTTGGGATTCATAGTTGTATGAGTCGACAGAATCTGAAGCATGAACTATATTGTTCTGAACACTCGATGAAAAGTCACCTCGGATGGTTCCAGGAGCAGCCTTGCTTCCGTCCGTCGAACCTGCCATAAGCCTTACGACGCTGATTGCGCTGTTTCCTTCTACAATCATCGCAACTATCGGTCCAGATATTATATAATCTACAAGACCCCTGAAGAAAGGTTTGTCCTTGTGAACTGAATAATGTTTTTCGGCCTGTGGTTTAGTAAGAAGCATAAACTTCATGGAAACGATCTTAAGACCCTTTTCCTCGAACCTGTTTATTATTTTTCCAACCAGTCTTCTCTTTACGCCATCAGGCTTAATCAGGACAAGAGTTCTTTCTGACATCAATTCACCTAACTTGATGCCCTCTTCTTCATGTTCTTGACGTTGTGGAATTCTCTTGTCCATCTGGTTCTTCTTGATACCCTTTTGAGTTTAAGCATATTTACCCTGCATTTCTTGCTGCAAAAGTTTAGCAGGGTACCATCCTTCCTTATGTAAAGAACACCGGTACCGGGTTCGATGTCTACACCACAAAAACTGCAATTTCTGGCCAATGTCATCACCTGATCGAGAGTTTTTTAGCTTCTCTGGCTGTTTCCCTCAGCATAACAACATCGCCGATCCTTACAGGACCCATGACGTTGCGAGTGATTATTCTTCCCTGATCCCTGCCCGAAAGTACCCTGACCTTCACTGTCGTAGCTTCTCCAGCCATTCCAGTTCTTCCCATCAACTCGAGTACTTCTGCCGGTGTCGCATCGTCTGCCATTTATTCACCTATTTTTTTATAGATGATATTTCTGCCACGATTTTATTATAGAGATCGGCACTCTTGCCAAAATCCACAACAGAAATAGATGCCGCGGTTGATATACCTACTCTACTGCCAAGATCAGTCTTCTTTTTCACATATACATATGGGACTTTTCTTTCATCACAAAGCATTGGAAGATAGTAGACAACTTCAGGAGGAGTTACGTCCTCAGAAATTATAACAAGCTTACTTTCCCCGCGTTCAACTGACTTTATGACTTCGTTCGTGCCCTTTTTAATTTTTCCGCCTCTGAATGAATTCTCCACGAGATCTAGAACATTCTTTTCCAGTGACTCGGGAGTTTCAAACTTTACGTATGATTCTTTATCCATATGAATCTCCTTCACTTTGTAGAAGCGTCAATTCAAAACTGTATTTATATTCTTTGTTGGGAAATATTCCTGGAGAGAAATATAAAATCCAATGTTAATATTTGATGGTCCGGATCTACTGCCCCTGTTGAAGCGGACCCGGCACTATCTTTTCCTGGACAAGGACTGACATTACCACTGACAGTATCACTATTCCTATCAATACAATTGAATAAAGTTGATCGTTAAGTATATTTTTCTGTAGAGCTACCGTTGCAACGATAACGCCAACTGATCCCCTTAACCCTAGCACGCCTACTGAGGTCTTGTGCTTGATTCTTGTGTTGAATTTCTTTGATGCAAAATAATCAAGTATTCCTCCAAGCAGGGCGCTTATGGCAACCAGAGTCAACAGCAAACCGATCGCACCAAATGCAGGCCTGGTTGCTTCTATGGCTGCAATGGCGAAGAACAACGGGACAAAGAAGCTGTTATTGAAGCGCCGAAGCGTCCTGATCAATATTCCATAAAATTCTTCCCCGACAAGCTCCTTACTTATGAGCATCCCCGCAAAGAAAGCGCCAAGAATGAAGGATACTCCTATCACCTGAAAAATCTCCGAAACAAGGAGACCAAGAATTATAACGAGGAATATGGCTGCATCCTCACCCTTCTCCTGAGATGTCACATACCTGACTACTCTCCTGATGTATTTCGAGTGCCTCTTGAGCAGGTTATCGATAAGGAAAATGAGAATGAAAAATAGAAGAATGTAAAGTATGTAATAGATACCTCCCAGACTGGTTCTGCCCAGGAATCCAACAGTGATGATTGATATAAGATCTGACAGCACGACGCTAAACAGAAGTGTCTTTCCATCTACGGTCAGATGCAGCTTGTTTTTGAGAACAATAACAGAAACAATTGATATGGAGGGTACACCGATTGAGATAGATACCATCATCGACTGCGTCGGATCAAGATTGAAGAAGTAGATGGTTACAAGTGTCATAACTGCAACCGGGATGAGAAAGCTGGTCGCAGTAAAGACTGATGCCTTCTTTGCGTTTTCCAGAAATAGATCACTTGTAATCTGTACACCAATCAACAATATGATGAAAAACACTGAAATATCTGATATTGCTGCTAACGAAGAATTAAAGGTGATGAGACCTAGCCCAACTGGACCAAGAAGCAAACCTGCAACTAGTGCACCTGGCACGTCTGATACGTTGAATCTGTCTGATACGAACCCGAAAAGGATTGTGACAGCAAGAATGATGAGGAGTGAGGATATTAAATCCATTGTGAATTACTCTATTTTTCCGTAGATTTAAATCTGTTGGCACCAAAATGATTTATTGCGGGAAATCCGGCGATGCTTCTCTCATAGCATTAACGAATTCGCTTGGGATCCCTCTTATAATAAGATATTCCCAGCTTGGCAGGAATCTGTTGGCTATAGCATTGTTTATTATGTCCTGCAATGGCTGGTATTTCATTCCCGAAGCATTTCCTTTCCCCATTATCCATGGAGGAGTGTGAAAGTAATCCTGGCTTTTTCCATTAATGCTTTCGCCAAGGAGATCGCCAAGTATGGTCATCACTCTCTGGTTATACAGCCACTTCTTGACAGGGCTTTCTGAATATTTGATATTGGGGGAATACACGCTCCAAGTTATACCATACTTCTGTTCGTATCCTTCAAAAACAGATGTTTCTCCGAAATCATCGGCAATGGTAATCGGCGGGTTTTCCTCGAGGCCCGTGGATGTGTTTATCACGCGAAGATTATATCTTGAATTCAATGATGACATACTTCTCTTGATGAGATTAACCAGTTCAAACTGCTCTGACTCAGACAGCAATTCATCGTTCCCTATGAAATCGAGCAACTGCGAATAATCGTCCATATTGGCATTAATAACCAGTTTGAGGTAATAATTAAAGCGATCGCCTGTCATCATGAACCACTGCCTGCCACTTAGATTTAACAATGAAATACTATATTTAATCTTATCGACACGTGTTGGACTCGAAAAATTTCTTTTTTTCACTGTATGCAGTATAAATATGAAATACTGAATAATTATCATAACTGCCTGGGGATACCTGGATTCGAATTATTCTCTAAAAAGAATTATAATAAGATGGTATTCACTGTTACATGGCAACTTCAGAAATTGAAAATTCAATTAATTATGTCATCAGTATAGGAAAGCTTAATGACCCTGGAATAAAGGGACAGTATGAAGAAATTTCACCAGAATGTGGGCCATCCTCCCTGGAAAATCTGCGAATGAATGGAGGGTCTTCCGATATTGAATATTTGGTAGATAAGTTGAAAGAATTTGGGATAAGAATCACGGCTTCTGGATCCGGTTTCGATCTAGATTTCCATAACACGGAGACCATCACAGTGTCCAAAATTAACCAGCTTAGGAAACAGATTAAATTGAGTAAACGCGTCGAAGTTGAAGATTCATTCAGGCTATTACTTGACATGATTGTGAGAGATAATTTTGAAACACATAAAATGCCGGTGAGAACTGACGAGGCGATTTTTGCCATTAAGAACGAAGCGGAGATACCTGATGATTTTATGCCTGAGTATATGATGGATCTTGTAGAGCCTGCACGAATCCCTGATTTCAAAGGCGTGTGCAGTGAATTACAGATCACAAATGAATGCAGGAATTTGTTTTTGATTGGTTGCTCGCAAAATGGCGGCACAGTTTCTGCTCCTTATCTTTTTCCGTCGTCACAGTGTTTTCCTGATTCAGATTTCGACAAGCGGGGCCTTCTTGAGGGTTTGAAAAAAACCTTTCGGAATCTTGAACAATCGGAGGATTACATTCCTTTCACTATTTCAAGAAACTTGAGGACATTAATATATAACCTTAAATCAAGAAACAGCAGAAAACTGCCAAAACAGATTTCGACAGGACCTGCAATAGAACGGATTAAATCATTGAATATTCTGAATCTCTCTAACAATGAATGGGTTCTCGGAGATCACATAACACTGGAGGCTCTTGAGCAGCTGAAATCGAAATATGATGCGATGATTGGTGAGACTGTCACTAAATGGCTACAAAGCGAACTGCTATTATGAATCACAGTAAAATTCATACTACATTTTGAGGTAGAGTGTCTCCTTCAATGCTTCTGACTTTCTGAAGCCAATATTTTCGTACAGGCCCTTTGCTTCGTTTGATTCGGTGACCCACAGAACTGCTGAGTTTTTGCCGTTCTGCTTCATCGCATTCAACGACTTTAACAGCAATGTTTTACCCATGCCCGTTTTTCTATAGTTTGGTTTGACGAAGATCGTAAGAATAAAACCGCCTGTCTTTCCTGTTTCATCTCTCGATTCCGAAACAACAATGGCACCCGCCAGATCCCTTCCCTTCCTGCATAACAATGATGATGAGTAATCAATTTTTCCATACAGATCTTCTGTAAAAAGGGCGCCTGTAAGTTTTAACCTTTCATCCCTCCTGGTTCCGAACATCACGCTGTCCGGGGTATCCTGATAAGATAGATATTCCGTATCTGAAAATTCTGTTATATCTATATCCTCAAGACCCGAGAAGACAAAATCTCCTGCAATATCTTTCGGAATCAGATTAAAGGTGTCGAGATCAAGTTCCATCTTCACTCTCTCTAGTTTACGGAATCCCCTTAATTCAAGAAAATCTTCTGTCCCTGGTCCCCGATTGAATATATCCTGAATAAACGGGGTCTTTCCCAGGTGTTCTGATTCAGTTACAATCCATGATAATACAGTATCAAGTTTTTGTACTGACCAGGCGTCTGTGGATACAAATCCAATATTTCCATATATTCTGTCGGAAAACATTTCCGGTTCCATAAAAAATCCGTAGCAGGCCACTTTGCCTCCTGAGATCACGACCCTTGATTTGATCCTGTTTTCCATCAACCTGCTTATAATTGGTTGCATTTTTTCTCTTATATTTGAGGACTTATATTCTTTTTCCAGGGATGAAATGTATGGTTCAAGAATGATATTCCAGTCCAGCTTTATGTTGTTGAGCTCCATGAGGAGATATTTTATTTATCGTATATAAACTCAAACTTTTGAATATTTTACGGGCAAATGGTTAGCGGCATCCTTAATTAGGGTCGCGGTCATTCTTTAAATACCTGATATTATGAACGACGAGGAAAGGACTGCCAATTTCAATAGGTTGGCGATAAAATATTCACAGAAGTACAGGGGTAAGATAAACACCATGCCTAAGGTTCCGATTAATAAGCTTGGGGACTTTTCCATATGGTACACGCCTGGCGTAGCTGCCGTTTCAGAAAAGATAAAGGAAGACCACGATCTGTCTTTTGAACTCACTGGCAGATGGAACAGCGTGGCAATCGTTACCGATGGGACAAGGGTGCTTGGACTTGGTAACATAGGCCCTGAAGCTGCAATGCCTGTGATGGAGGGGAAGGCACTCATATTCAACTATCTTGGAGGCATAAATGCAATTCCTTTGCCAGTAAAGACAGATTCAAGAGAATATTTCAATTCAGTTGTCAGATCGCTGGAACCGTCTTTTGGTGCGATTAACCTTGAAGATATAGAGTCCCCGAAATGTTTCTTCATACTTGATGAACTTCAGAAATCCATGAACATACCGGTCTGGCATGATGATCAGCTTGGAACCGCATCGATAACGCTTGCTGGCCTTATCAACGCCCTGAGGATTGTGGGCAAAAAGAAGGAGGACGTCAGGATTGCCCTGATAGGTTCCGGCGCCGCCAACCTTGCCACTGCATACCTGCTTAAGGCGGCCGGCTTCAATACGGGAAACCTGATCATTGCCGATCATCTTGGTGTGCTTGAGCCAGAGAGGGAAGACATGGATAAGCTCATGATTAACAATCCATGGAAATACAAGTTTGCAATGGAATCCAACCGCGACAGGATCAAGGGAGGTATTGAGAACTCAATAAAGGGTGCGGATGTGATTATCTCCGCAGCAAAGTCGCAGCCGGGTTTCATCAGGAAGGAGTGGATAAAAACCATGAATTCAGATCCAATTGTCTTTGCACTTGCCAATCCGTCGCCCGAGATATGGCCTGGTGATGCAAAGGCAGCTGGTGCCAGAATTGTTGCTACCGGGAGAAGTGATTTCCCGAACCAGATCAATAACAGCCTTGTTTTCCCATCACTGTTCAGGGGCGTTCTTGATGCGAGGGCGAAGGGCGTCAACTTTGATGTCATGGTTACTGCTTCCGAGGAGATAGCAAACTTTGTTGAGAATCCGGTTGAGGAAATGATAATTCCAAGAATGGATCAGTATGATCTGTATCCAAGAGTTGCGGCGGCAGTTGCATACAAGACATCGCAGCTTGGCCTTGCGAGGAGAAACAATTCCAAGGAATGGTTCTACAATAATGCGAAGGAGATAATAGATTTCAACAGGAAAATATATGGAGAAATTTTGGGTAATGGTTTGATAGAGAGGATGGATGAGTAAGATGGTGAACAGGAAAATTTTGATAAGGGAAGCCGAAGCGGGAGATGCGGAAGATATTGC
This sequence comes from Thermoplasmata archaeon, assembly GCA_021785735.1. Lineage (GTDB taxonomy): Archaea > Thermoplasmatota > Thermoplasmata > Thermoplasmatales > Thermoplasmataceae > JAKAFX01. Next base: position 12,353 of record JAJYEP010000017.1, read on the forward strand.
AAAAATGATGGCCAGACTGAAGAAGCTCAATGAAGAATTCGAAACCCAGTTCAAGGTTGTCGACGATCTTGATAAAAAAGCGCTGGATTACACAAACAAGGTGATAAAAAGTGAAAAGAGCATAATAACAGTCGCAGAAATCAATGGAAAAGTCGGCGGATTCATCAAAGCCGATATAGTCGACAGGATATTCTATCAGCCCAAGTCTGAATTGAGAATAACTGATTTCTACATAATGCCTGAGTTCAGGAGGAACGGCCTTGGGAAGAAAATATTGACAGATCTCACAGACAGGGCCTCCAAAAACGGTATAAAGATGATCACCGCAGAATTTCCTGCGCTCAACCTGATTGGTCTGAACTTCTACAAGAAATCTGGATTCAGAGGGATACTGAACGTATACGGGAAGGAAATAAGCTGAGGCTTATTTATTCTCCCAGTATCTGCTTCGCCGCCTTAACGGGCACAACGCATATCAGCTTCATGTCCTCACTGGCATGAATCCTGTGAAATACGTTGGGAGGAATGAAAACGAAATCTCCGGAATTGAGGTCATGCTCCTCCTTTCCGATTGTCGCTTTACCCTTTCCTGAGATTATGTACATTTCATGCTCGTAATCGTGACTGTGTGCAGGTGTTTCTTTATCCCTGTTCACAGTAATAAGCCTCATTGAGAAATTTTCTGCTCCTTCCCTGTGGGTTATGGCCCATCTGATTCTGGCGCCTCCTTCCATTGGCAACTCTTTGACATCTCTGTATGACTTCACAAAACCGCTGACCACTTTTTCCATGCTTTCCCATGACTATCGTTTAATTAACAGTTATCATGGATCTGACATACTCCCACAGTAAGGTTCCGTTTGTTGCAAATTGATGGACTTGCGATATTAACAAATATCGTTCCGGAACACCTACTCCAATATCGATCCGCCGCCGTAATGCAGCATGTAGATTGTCACCCTGTCCTTCAGAATCCTTTCGAACCCATGGAACATCACTATTGTACCTGTTATGAGATTCTCGTACTCCAGCTCTCCTCTCTGAAGACGATCCGGACCCCTTGCTGGCAGTTCCGCGCTTGGATGCATGAGCGCTTCACGAAGAAACCCGAAAACATGGTCCCTGTCTGCGTCCAATTTCATCAGTCCTCCGGAATATGCCATGGACCAAATGGGTTTGTTCTTCAGGAAAACTGTTTCCATTCCAATGAAATGCCTGGATCCGAAGTAGATATCCCTGTAGAGTAAATCACCTTTGGAGAACTCCATCTGCACAGAATCTGGAAATATTGGATCAGTAATCCCGTTGCCAGAAGCATAGGTGTGCTGCTTCGACTCCATAAGGAACATTTGGAAACTTTCAGGTAGCGTCATTTATTTCAAGCCTCTGTCATCGGTCGGAACGGTCCGGCGCTCTAAGATTATGATCTCTCCAGATATAACATATAGTTTCCTACACTGTATGGCTTCAGATCCACAATCTGCTTTACGCTGAACCCTTTTATTCCAGAAATTGACTTTTTCAGTATCTCTGGATCACTTCCCCTGGAGGTAATTGATCTTATCTTCATCACAAGAAGTGCTTCCTTGATTTCATGAAAATATTCAACTGTACTGTTGAAAATCTGTATCTGGTTTCTCTGGGAAATATCCTGATAGAGGGTGCCTGCTTTCTCGACAAAAAATGAGTATTTTTCGATGAGATTTGCATCCTCAAGTATGGGATAGATATTCTTCCTTCTTTCCGCAAGCCTCATCAGTTTCAGGAATGGATCGTATGAAAGTTCGATGGCGTAAATTCTACCATTCACAATAATGTCAGAAAGATGGCTGACTGTGGTTCCTGATGATGCTCCCAGATAGAGAAGATTGGTATCAGAATTGAACGGAAAATGCCATAGACCGTTCTTCAGTGCTGCAGATATCTTGCTCCTCTTAGGCTCCCATTCCCTGTAAAATTTTCCATCAATCTTCAGAACGTCCTCGCCGTAAACGCTGTTGCTGTCTTCTGAAACAGTGTAAAGACGACCATTCCTGATGGTTACAGATTTCGGAATCTCTATCTTAGTCATTTGCCGGATCAGTATTGGAGGTGTATTGATTTATTTATTGCTTGTGTCGGTGCGTCCTCATGAATGTCAATATGAGACCTGCATACGTTCAAATGTAGACAGTGCCGTTGGGCAAAAGAATAATATTAGAATTCAATAACATAAAATCATGGCTGCAGAATGTGAAATGTGCGGGAAAAAAATTCAGAAATCTAACAGGATCAGAATTGACGGCGCTATTCTTGAGGTGTGTGACGATTGCGCAAAATTTGGCGTACCTGTAGAATCAAAGAAGCCCGTTGTGGTCAGGCAGCCATCAAGAGAACAGGTCTTTGTCCCCACCAGGAGGGAAATACAGCACGTGGTGAAATCCGCCCCGAGGAAACCTCCTGTAAAGAAGGATGATATAGAAAATCTTTACCTTGTGGAGGGATTCGCTGAGATAATAAAGGAGGCCAGGGAAAAACTCTCCTGGACCCAGGACGATCTCGCAAAGAAGATCATGGAGAAGAAAAACGTTCTTTCAAATATAGAGCGCGGCGCTATGAGTCCTGACATAAAAACTGCCCGGAAACTCGAAAAACTTCTCGACATAAAACTTCTTGAAGAATTATAATCACCATTCCGACAATATGTTAGGATTTCATAAAAACACATTTTAAAAATTGCCTTCGGTCTAAAAAGGATTATATAGAATTCATTACTCTAATGCTGTCGGTGAAAAATATTGAAAATAGGGATAGGTCAAAGATTTGACTTGGAGATTGACCGTGAAGACCTGGATTATGTTGAGGGCGGCACTATTATCGCAACATGGTACCACATGGGAAATCCAATCTACATTGAACTTTCCGTAAATAAAACCATGATGAAAGAGATCACAAAATTCTTTGATCGAACCGGGAAGAAGACTGCCCTCTTTTCAATCACTCGAGTTTCAAAGGCGAAGTACATTGTCGAACCGACGGTTGTACTCCTGAATAAGGGAAAGACCAAGGAGAATTAGTATTTATAAAATCCCTCTCCGCTCTTCCTGCCCAGTTTTCCTGCATCTACCAGTCTCTTGAGCAGAAGTGACGGTCTGTATTTCTGGTCGCCATATTCCTTGAAGAGAACGTCCATAACGTCCTTTACGATATCCAGTCCCACCATGTCAGAGAGCTCAAGCGGTCCCATGGGAAAACCTGCGCCCGCCTTCATGGCATTGTCTATATCGTGCGCTCCTGCGATCCCTTCTTCCAGTATCTGACATGCCTCGTTCATAACAGGAACAAGTATCCTGTTTACCACGAATCCCGGCACCTCATTCACTCGAATGGGCATCATCTTCGATCTGTGATTTTTCATTGATCCTAGGAGGTTTATTGTCTGTGAGGTCACATTGTCGGATGTCTGTATTGCAGGCACAATCTCAACAAGCGGCAGGGTATATGGTGGATTGAAGAAATGAGTCACTACAACATTTTCCGGATGCCTGTAAGCCGTTGCGAGGGCTGTTACACTCAGTGATGATGTATTGGAAGCCACTATGGTTTCATCCCTTAACACAGAGGATAAATCTGACATTATCTGCCTCTTGATTTCCATCTTTTCGAACGCAGCCTCTATGACAAAATCAACATCCCTGAACTCTTTGAAATCTGCAGTTCCCTTGATCTTGGAGAGAACATTACCCCTTTCCTTTTCCGTGAAATCCGGGGCGAGTTTCATGGATATTTGCCGTTTCTGGTCGTCTGAAAGTTTAATCCCCATCTTCTCGATTCTGTCAATCTCCTTCTGCGCCTTCTTTGAGTTGAATGAAACCAGTTCGTCCAGTATATTTCCTATCCTCTTCATACCCTTGTTTACCAGCTCCGAGTTCACGTCCTTCAGAATCACCTCGTAGCCGTTATATGCCATTACCTCGGCGATAGCCGATCCCATGGTTCCTGCCCCTACCACGCCAATCTTTCTGACTGCCATGTATGAGGATACGTTGAAAGGTAATTTATTTTTTACAGGTTTTCGTCCACTATTGATACAACCAACAGAATTAGCATGAAATAATAGGAAAAATTATTATGCCTGAATTTCAATATTATCTTAGTTGTGGTAACACATGACGAAATACAAAATGAAAAAGGAAGACCTTGAGGACGTAGCTGACCCCGAAGAAATGGATCGCCTTGTCTACGGCGAAGATTCTGATAAGGAGAACCTAAGGAACAAGCCTCGTTCTGTCCCTAGGAAATAGGGACGTTTCCCTGATGTTTTTGAGATCAAGAAGTATCATCGTCAGCCTTTCAAGCCCCAGCCCCCAACCAGCGTGCGGTGGCATGCCGAATCTGAAAGCGTTGAGATAAAATTCAAAATCCTTGGGGTTCAATCCCTTATTTCTAAATCTTTTTTCAAGCAGTACCGGATCATGAACTCTCTGTGCTCCTGATGTTATTTCCTTGTCCTTGTACTGAAGATCAAATGAGTTGGTGATCGATTCATCCTGTTGGTTAATCATGGTATAAAACGGTCTTACTGTTGAAGGCCACTCCGTGATGAAATAGAAACCTTCAAACCCGTCTCCGATAATCTTCAACTGTTCAGGTGTGAAGTCAAGGCCGAATTCAAGGTCCTCGTTTGAATCGTGAAGAACATCGATACACTTCCTGTATGTGATCCGCGGGAACGGGAGTGACGGCGTCTCAATTTTCGATATCAGTTCCACCCTATCATCCATGGCACTCTTCATGGACCCAATCCCTGATTTCACCGCCCTTTCCAGCATGGACATGGCATCGTTGTGATCGGAGAATGCCATTTCAATGTCCACAGATGTGAATTCGTTGAGGTGCCTGACAGTATTGTGTTTTTCCGCCCTGAATGCAGGTCCCACTTCGAACACCCTGTTGAACCCGGAAGATATGAGTATTTCCTTGTAAAGCTGAGGAGACTGGTTCAGGTATGCCTCCATTTCGAAATATTTTACACCAAACAGGTCTGCACCTCCTTCTGTTGCAGCCGCGACGACCTTTGGGGTATGAACCTCCACAAACTTTTCCCCGTGCAGGAATTTTCTTATTCCCCACATGAGTTCACTCTCGGCTTCAAAAATGTGATGTATGTGCGGCTTCCTCAGGTCCAGAAACCTGTTGTTCAATCTGGTTTCTATATCAGCTTCCACGGGATCTGTAACAGGCAAAGGCAGCGGAGCCATGGATGTGTTTATCACGTTTATTCTGTTGGCTAATATCTCTGTTCCGGTCTTGCTGATGGAATTCTGTACATTTTCACCCTCAACCTCAATCACACTTTCACGATTGATTGCACCAGGGTCAACACCCAGAGATCCTGAGCTTTTCTTGACTGTTACCTGGGCTGTGCCGGTGTGATCTCTAAGTATTATGAAGTCGACATTCTTGAGCCTTCTGATGTCCTGAACCCATCCCCTGACTTTCACGGTCCCTGATGACTTTCCAGACCTTAAGTCGGATATGTAGGAGTATTCCATGGTTAACCGTATATTTGAGGACTAATTAAAAATCGTCATTACGGTTTGAACAATATACCGGGCATCTCCTCATGAAAGTTGTCTTCCAGAAAGCTTTCTATCTGGTTCCTTATCATTCCAGCGATAAGGTTTGATCCAATGATCCTTCCAATGAATGTTCTCCTGGGCTCTATCGCCTTAACCTTTCCCCTGAAGTTGAGATCTCTCTTCATGTCTTCAACGGCAACCTGGTAATCACCAATTTTATCTATCAGGCCTGCGGCCAAAGCATTTCTTGATGAAAATATCTGCCCGTTGATCACATCGTTTACCTTGTCAGCCGGGATTGATCTGTTCTTTATCACGTCCTGTTTGAACCTTTCAAACACGTCTTCCATAAATGATTTGAAAACCCTTCTGGAATCTTCATCAGATTCGGAGAATGGAGACATCATATCCTTGTACTTTCCGATCTTGTTAAGTTCAACCTTTATTCCCATCCTGTCTAGAAACTGTTTCACATTGGGACTCATACTGATTATTCCAATGGAACCAACAAGCGAAGTGTCCATTGCATAGATCTTCTTAGCGGTTGACGCAAACCAGTAAGCGCCTGAGGCCCCAACGGATTCTATCACGCAATACACAGGTTTCTTCTCTGAAAGCCTCTTAAAGGCATTTGCAAGAATTTCGCTGGCGTTTGATTCTCCGCCTGAAGAGTTGACCACTGCAATGACTCCTGCGACCTTTCTGCTCTTTGCCGCCGCATCCAGAATAGGTAGATATGGTGAAATGCTTCTTCTGGAGATGGTCTGTGAAAAATTGACTCTCAATATGAACATGCATATAGCTAATGAAACCATCTATTCATATTTTCACCATAGACATAATCCCGGTTATTATTGATCAAGCAGATTACCATATTTGTGAAACTGCAATCTGCCGTTGGAAATGGATTTCAACTCTCTTCTTCCTGATTGATGTGAGTGAAGAAAATTGCACGATATTATTTTTTAAGTGGAAAACACTATGGCTATGGAATGGAATTCAAAAAGGATAATTTCAGTGAATGGTACAATGAAATTGTGGAAACTTCGCAATTAAGTGACAAAAGGTATCCTGTGAAGGGCATGAATGTCTGGATGCCCTATGGGCTCAAAATAATGCAGCTGATAGACCGGATTATAAGAGATGAGGTGGACAGAAGGGGATTCAGTGAAGTGCAGCTCCCTCTCCTTATTACAAGGAATCAGCTGGCGGTGGAGTTTGAACACCTCAAAGGATTTGAAGGACAGGTCTATTGGGTCACCAGAGGTGGACTGGAGCCGCTAGAAGTCGAGGCAGCGCTGAGACCCACCAGCGAATCTGCTATGTACCCCATGTTTTCGTTGTGGATAAGAAGCCATGCTGATCTACCGTTCAAGCTTTACCAGATAGTTAACACCTACAGATATGAAACGAAGCACACAAGATCGTTTCTCAGGGTCAGAGAGATACATTTCTTCGAGGCACATACTGCCCATGTGGATTACGAGGATGCGGAAAGGCAGATTTCAGAATATCTTGAGATCATGAAATCGATTGCCGGGAGATTGGGACTTAATTATCTCCTTGATAAGAGACCTGACTGGGATAAATTCCCAGGTGCTGTTTACACAGTCGCCGCTGATGCCCTGATGCCAGGCGGAAGAACCCTGCAGATCGGCACCTTCCATAATTATGGAGAAAATTTCTCAAAGAACTACGATATAACGTATGAAACGGAGAGTGGCACCAGAAACTATGTCTCGCAGACTACTTACGGCATGAGCGAAAGACTATTGGGCGCTATCATAGGCATACATGGAGACGATAAGGGTCTCATACTTCCGCCCGAGATTGCTCCTGTACAGGTTGTAATCATCCCGATTCCCTCTGCAAAGACTGATGTGAACGGAACCGCGGCAAAGATAGCGAAAACGCTTCAGGATTCGGGCTTGAGAGTAAAGATCGACGATCGGGATGCCTACACGCCTGGATTCAAGTACAACCACTGGGAGATGATGGGTGTCCCCCTGAGACTTGAAATTGGAGAGAAAGAAGTTGATGGGAACTTCATCACCGCAGCAAGGAGAGGTATATCTGGAAGGGTTAAGATGCATGCTCAGGATATCTTTCCCGAAGTGAGGGAGCAACTCGATGAGGTGCAGAAAAAAATAATGGAGAAATCGGTTCAGTTCCATAATGATCACCTCTCTTCAATATCCGAAACATATGAAGTAAATAAGGATGGAAACGCATACTCTGTTTTCTGGTGCGGTTCTAAGGAATGCTCCGACAGATTTGAGGAGATGACGGAGGCTTCTTGCCTTGGATTGAGGGTAGGATCGAAAAAGAAAGGCAAATGCATAATTTGTGGAAAAGATGGTCATGAAGCCGTATTCTCGAGGACTTACTGAGGTCAACAGAATGCCAGAAAGTTGTCTGAAACTTGTTGCATTTGATATGGATGGTGTTCTGACCACACACCCTAGCAGCTGGAAATTCATTCATGAATACTTCAATGTTGATAACAGCGAGAACCTTGCCGCCTACAGGAGTGGAAATATTTCTTATGGAGATTTCATGAGCAGGGACATTTCCCTCTGGTTGAAGAAGAATCCTGACCTCACGAAGGATGAAATAATTTCCATACTCTCCAGAATTGAGACAAGAGAAAACATGAAAAATGCTGTCGAAAAGCTGAGGGATGCCGGTATGAAGGTTGCAATCGTATCAGGTGGAGTTTCGTGGCTGGCAGATATTATAAATGCCGACATGCTGTTCGATTATGTGTATGCCAACGAGATCGATGTGGATAAAAATGGAAGACTGACCGGTAAGGGAATACCAAACGTGATCCCCTCCAGGAAGGATGTCGTGATCAGGAACCTGCAATCTGTCATAGGATGCCGTGCAGATGATACCGGATCAATTGGAGACAGTTATTTTGATAAATCCATGTTCAGTGCATCACGTATAGCCATTGCTTTCAACCCACGGGATGATGAGGTCAGGAATGCATCCACGTCCGTCCTCTTCTCGAATGATCTCATGGAATTGTCGGAAAGGATTTTAGACTCGTGTTAGATAATATTAAAAACGGATATTGAAAATCATGGAGAAAATTGACAGTGCTGTTCAGTCCCCCAAGATTCCGATTAATGTCTCGTGCATAGACAATCTTATGGGCGGGGGGCTTGAACCCGGAATCATAACAGAGATATATGGCGAAGGCGGATCAGGAAAGACAAATTTTTGCATGCAGTTCGCCCTTTCCACCCTCAAGCTTGGAAAAACTGTCATCTACTTTGATACCGAGGGATTTTCTGTTGAGCGATTGGCACAGGTCTCCGGAAACAACCCTGATCTTGTGAAAAATCTCCTTTTGTACAGGATAGTTTCCCTTGAGGATCAGGATCTGACCATGCTAAGGATGCCGAAAATGGTCGAGAAGATCAGTGATCTCGGACTAATAATTGTTGATTCATTCACCGAATATTTCAGACTTGAAAAGCCGGCCGAAGGGCAGTCCAGATCGGGAAACATCCAGAGACAATTGAGTTCTCTGAACCTTGTATGCTCCAGGTTTCACATTCCTGTCCTGATAACCAACCAGATATACCAGGATATTGACAGCGGAAACCTCCAGCCATTTGGTGGGTTCATCATAGATCATGTTATGAAGGCTATTTTCAACATACAGAAGGTTGGATCAGGCAAGAGAAGGATATCTGTTGTGAAGCACAGGTCCATAAAGGAGGATAGCTACACCGAATTCAGGATTACTGATTTTGGCCTGTCCTGTGAATAGATCTCGTTCAGTTTACGCCTTT
>JAJYEP010000076.1 GCA_021785735.1 Thermoplasmata archaeon
CCTCCGGAACCCTGACGAAATTCTACGGGCTTTCTGATCTGAGAACCGGATGGATTATTGCTGATCCTGACGTTATAAAAGAGATGAAGAAAATCAAGGACATGATCAACGTGAAGAATTCCATTTATTCGCTGGCAGCGGGAACTTATGCTCTCAATAACAGGGATATATTCGTGTCAAGGGCCAGAAATCTAATTCTGGGGAACAGAAAGATAATGTCAGAGTTTCTTGAAAAGGCCGGCATTACGGATTCAGAAAAGAGGCTGAATTCAACAACCGTCTTCCTGAGATACAAGGGCAGGGACGATTCCATCACGCTTGCTTCCAGGATTTTCCAGCAGAAAGGCATACTTGTGACGCCGGGTAAATATTTCGGCGAGGATCATGCCTTCAGGATCGGATACACAACCGACCCGAAAAAACTGGCTGAAGCACTGGACATTCTGCAGAAATTCCTTAAGACGAATGTGACTTCGATACTATGAGTTGAAAAATAATTTATTGCGCCTGGCTATCCTCCAATCGCATGAATAAAATATTTCCTGAGAATTTGAATATTCTCATAACAGGGGGAGCCGGTTTCATAGGTTCCAATGCCGTAGAAGCTCTCCTGGATAATAATGAGTTAACGGTGATGGACAATCTTAGAAATGTCGATGACAGATTTATAAAACAGTTCATGGGCCGAAAGAATTTCCATTTCAAGAAACTTGATATAACCAGAATGAGCGATTTTTCCGGATTGAAGACCTTCGACCTGATTCTTCATCTTGCCGCAAACTCTGATGTGAGAGGCGGATCAGGCGATCCCGAAACTGATTTCAATATAAATGCGCTGGGAACCTTCAACGTCCTGGAATTCATGCGCAAAACTGACACAAAGAGGATAATGTTCGCATCAAGCTCCACGGTGTACGGTGAGGCTTCTGTACTGCCTACCCCTGAAAACTATGGACCTTACCTGCCAATCTCCTCATACGGCGCTTCAAAGATGGCGGGCGAGGGCTTCATATCGGCATATTCACATTACTATGGCATCACAGGCGCCATATTCAGGTTCGCAAACATAGTCGGCAAGAATTCCACCCATGGAGTGATTTTCGATTTCATAAACAAGCTCAGGAAGAACAGCCATGAACTGGAGATCCTTGGAGACGGGTCCCAGAGAAAGTCCTATCTCCATGTGAACGACTGCATCGGCTCCATGTTTCACGTGAATTCCATTCTCAGGAAGACCGATGTCTTCAATCTGGGAAATCATGAGACGACATCAGTCCTTAAGATAGCTGATTTCGTGATAAGGGAAATGGGGCTTAAGAACGTCGAGAAGAAACTGACAGGCGGACCTGAAGGGAGAGGCTGGAAAGGCGACGTGAAGCTGGCACAGCTTTCCATAGACAAGATTTCGTCAACGGGCTGGAAGAACATGTACGGCAGCGATCAGTCTGTCGAAATCGCGGTAAAAGAGGCTCTGGCACAGATCGGTCCCAATTAGAACCTTCTCTTTCCTGATTGTAATTACAATTCAGACTTTAATTTATATTAATGCGCAAAATTAATATACTATTTTAAGAATATGCATTAGATAAAATGGCAACCTACAAGTTTAAATGCAAGGACATAGGAATGGACTGCGGTTTTCAGGCATCCGCCAAATCAATTGACCAGCTGATGCCACAGATAGTGGAACATGCAAAGACCGCACACAACATAAATGAGATAACTCCCGACCTGAAAAAGAAGGTTGAGGGAGCTATAAAGAAAAGCATGTTCTGAACTAATTCATCATGGAATCTATCTTCCTGATGGAAGCATCATACATTCTTTCTGCTTCCTGAAGGAACAGCTTAATTTTTTGCCTCTCACCCTCAACGTAGTCTTTGTTGGAGAAAGATTTCAGGTTTATCTGCACATTGTACAGCGATCCCTTTATTGCCGAATAGGAGTACAGCACTGCGCATCCCGAATCGGTGATGGCGGATGATATTCCCTTCTCGATCAGTTCGGATCCAAGCTCCAGGATCCTGAAGGACAGCCTCGCAATTTCCCACGGCGTCTTCATCGCTTCCCTTGACGCATCCTCGATCGCCTTTGCCCTGATCTTCTTCTCCTCGTCGGTGGACTTGGGAAGTTTCCATGCGGACGATACCTTTGTGAAGGCTTCCTCGTCCAGTTTCATCAGATCCTTCTCCTTCTCCATGAGCGATCTGCTCTCCGAAGCAATGGCGTTCATCCTGTCCCAGTACTGTTCATACTTCTTCTTTCCGTTCGTGAGGGATGAGACCATCGAGGAAAGGGCTGCCGCAACCGACGCTACCAGCGCTGATGCCGATCCCCCGCCCGGTGTGGGCGTTCCCTCTGCAAGTCTGTTCAGGAAACCGTTAACCTCATCCGCTTTGTTTGTGCCTTCCATGAGCTTACTCTCCAGTATCTGATCCTCTTTGAAGCTATTTAACCTTAGGTAGAACTTTGTGGTTCCGGTCAGGGCATCCATGGGAACAAGGCCCACGATCTCCGATTCCACAGGGACCAGCCCGTATCTGGATGCTTCCAGTTTTACCATTTCAAAAGCCCTGTATATGGGTGTTTTCCTGAAATTTGTCAGGTTCATGGATATCTGCACCATCTGTTTGTCCTCTATGAAAAAGGCGAGCGCTTTCACAAAGGAGAGACCTCCATCCTTTGCGCGGAGAGCTGATGCTATCTTTTTCCCTGTTGCCATGTCCTTTGTGTTCAGATACACATTATAGGCAATCAGATAATCCCTGGCACCGATTATGGATGCCCCTGACTTTCCGACTTCAGCAGGGCCGTAATCCGGCTTCCACTTCTCCGATCCTATGGCCTCCTTCAGCTGCTCGAACTGGAAATTCTTGTTTCTTATGTCCTCGAGATTCTTCCTGTCGCTCCTCTTTGCCGCCTCTGCATAGAGATAGACCGGTATGCCAAGATCCTTTCCCACTCTTGCACCGAGATCATTTGCCATCCTTACGCAGTCCTGCATGGAGACGCCGGAAATAGGAATGAATGGTATAACATCAGAGGATCCGAAACGGGGATGTTCGCCGGTATGCGTATTCATGTCTATGAGCCTGGATGCTTCCTTTATACCTCTGAATGCCGCCTCCACAACCCTGTCCTCCGGTGCGACAAATGACACTACTGATCTGTTGTGGCTTGGATCAAGCTCCGTGTTGAGAATCCTGACGCCTTCCACACTTGATATGCTGTTCACTATTGAATCGACAATCTTCTGGTCCCTGCCGTTGCTGAAGTTGGGAACACACTCTACTAGCCCCATGAACGGTAATCGTGGAGTGAGTTATAAACTGTTATCGAGCACCTTCACTTCTGCTTGAAAGAAAAGGAGGCGATATTCCATGTCTGCGGTCTTTGGTTCAGGCTACGCGTAATATGTGACAAATTTAATACTTGCGATGTAATAAAGTATGAATAATGATTGAATCAAAGCCAGACAGCATAGGAATCAATGACAGGCTCAACAGCATAGTGTTGTTCAATGAGTCAGGAGACAAGTGGATCAGCCGCAGGAGGATTGTCGGCGGCAGCAAGACCAACATACTTAATCTGTCCGCAGTAAGATATCAGTGGGCCATTGACTATTACAGAAGGATGTCTGCGTCTGCATACAACCCTCTCCAGTTTTCCCTCTCAAGGGAGAACAGGGAATATACCTCTCTTTCCGAGATTGAGCGGAAATCATATGACAGGATTCTATCATCTTTGGTGGTTATGGAAAGCATCGTTGTTTCGAATATCCAGTTTGTCTATCCTTATATAACGTCGCCGGAAGTATCAGCATGCTTCTCCACTATGCAGCTTCAGCAGACTGTACACTGCGATACATACTCGCAGATCATTAACAGTGCTGTTCCGGAGGCTCAGAGGGAGGGTGTATTTGAAGGCTGGAGAACCAATGAGCAGATGAGGCTCAGAAACAGGGATATCAATGGCATGCTCCTGAAATTTGTCAAGGAACCAACAATGGGAAATTTCCTCAAGAACACCCTTGTCACGACATTGGTTCTTGGTGTCGTGATCCCGACAGAGATCGCCCTTATTTACGCTCTTGCAAGACACTCAAAGGTTGTTGCAACCGCCAATGCCATCAAGTACGTGCACAGGGATCTTACCCTGCATTCTGATTTTCTGCAGACCCTAATAAAGGCTCTGTCTGAAGAAAACGCAACTCTGAATACTCCTGAGGTCAGGAAGGATCTCGGACAGACTGTCAGGGATGTCGTTAACATTGAAACCGACCTGATCCACAACATCTCCGAAAGCATGATACCGGGTCTTTCCGATGTTACCATTTCAAGGTTTTCCCAGTCTCTATCGAATAAGATTGCAAAGAATATAGGAATGGAAACTCTGTTTCCTGGAATCACCATGAGCCCCATACCCTGGTTCGACAGTTTCGGCGAGATAAGAAAATAGGTATT
>JAJYEP010000018.1 GCA_021785735.1 Thermoplasmata archaeon
AAGGAACCAGGGGCAGAAAGGATCTTGATATGGAATGCGTCATCGACACCATCAGGCGTGTCAGTTTCCTCGCCTACAACCATCCACAAATCAAGGAGATAGACATAAACCCGCTCACCGTATATGATGACGATTGCATAGCGGTGGATGCAAGAATTATCCTGCAGTAACAGAATCACAAATTCATGATTTTGGAATCAGCGTGATTCCTTGATCATGAAATACGGATTCTTGCTGTCTCCAAGGTCATATACAATCTTGTTTGAAGTTTCCAGAACCTCTTTCAACCTCGCCGGATCACTCAACCCGTGCTTCTTTCCATATGAATAGAGATTGTATGTTTCAAAAAGCTGCCTCGGCCATGTGAAGAAATCCCGGATATACTGTGGCATCATCTTAAGGATAAACCTGGATGCGTTATCGACCAGATTCTGCTTGAAGTCCTTCATGTTCACCTTTTTGATCTTTCCCATTATGTACTTGTATATGTAGAAGCTGTAATTGGCGTAGAATTGAGCTATCTGGTCTGCGACAGGGCCGACCTTTGTCTTCATTGTAGGGGTCAGTATGTCAAATCTGTCCCAATCCATCGTAAAGAGCGTCTTGTTCCGCAGGGCATCATCAAAAACTCTCGTGCCCGGAAGAGGCGTGTAGATGGAGAACTGTATGGCATCAGCCCCGGCCATTGCAAGCTGCCTGGAGAACCTGACCGTCGAGATTATGTCCCTGTACCTTTCATAGGGCGCCCCAATCATCATGCCAACAAGCGTGATAACCCCGTTTTGGTTGAGAATTTTTATGGCTTCCATTGATTGCGGCGTGAATTCCCCCTTGTGCATCTTCTTCAGGATTTCCTCGCTTCCTGACTCTACTCCGAGAAAAGATATCCTCATTCCTGCCTTTGAAGCTCCAGCGATCACATCGGGATTTTTGGATGTCACATCCGCCCTCATCTGGACTATCCACTTCATGTCAATGTTCTCGTCAATCATCCTCTGGAACAGCAGCCTGCGCTGTTTGATGTTCGGATACACGACAAAAATATCATCTGTGAAGAAAATCCAGTTATATCCAAATGATTTTGCAAGCCTCATCTCCTGAAGTATCCTGTCGTTGGACTTGTCCCGCCACTTATTTCCCCATGTCGGCGTGACGGAACAGAAATCGCATGCATAAGGACAACCGCGGGCTGTTTCCAGACACATGACCTTCTCGTTATCACCAAAAACCTTGAACGTATACTTGCTGCTGTCCAGCAGTTCCATTGGAGGCATGGGGAGCGTGTCAAGATCCGCGATAAGTTTCCTCGCATGCGTCCTGACTATCTTGTCTCCCTTCCTGAATACTATGCCGCCTATATCATCGAATGGGGTTCGGTCCTTGACCGCCAGACCGATCTCGTACATTGTTTCGTCGCCTTCGCCAAGAACAGATATATCAAAACCTGCAGACAGTATCTCCTTTGGAAGAAATGTTGCGTGATGCCCGCCAGCAACCAGGACTGTATTCGGGCTGGCCTTCTTTATCATCCTTGCAATATAACCGGCATTAGCGTGAGCAGCGGTTGCATGAAGCGTGATACCGACAATGTCAGGATCAAAATCCACTGCCATTTTCACCGCATTATCAAGGGTTAGGTTGTCCCCTTCCATGTCTATGATCTTCACTGTACTGTCCTCAATTCTCTTGAGTTCTCCAGCGAGTGCAAGCAGACCCAATGGGGCAGGCAAAAATCCAAATTTAGTCAAGTAAACGCTGCCTGTCTTATTGCTGGGTCTGATCAGCACAGACCTCAACGACATTTGTAAATATTTCGTGTTTGTTTAAAGCCTTTATGTAGTGATTTTACACTAGACAAAATTCTAATACCATTATAGGTGTCTGAAACAAATAAGATAACTTTCTGCGGCATCAGTACCAAACTTAAATCATAGGAAAGGCAAGCTCTCCACTTATGTATCTGCAAGAGTTAGGATAGTATATTATTCCAAAAAGTCCTTCAGGATGGAAAGATAATGGCATCATTCTCCAGACATGCAGGACTCACAATAGGAATAATGGCTTTCATGGGAATACTGGTCACTTATGTGGAAACCATGATCACTCCTGCCATTCCGATCCTTGAGAACTTCTTCCACACAAACTATGATAATCTGTCCTGGGTCATCACTGCATATATAATATCCGGAACCGTATCCGCAGCCATCTTCGGAAGGCTTGCTGATATAGTTGGTAAGAAGAGGATATTTGTGGCTCTGTCACTTGTCTATGCAGTTGCGATCTCATTTGGGGGATTTGCGACCACACTTGGTGAATTCATAGCGATAAGAGCGATTCAGGGCGTGGGAATGGGCATGTTTCCCGTCGCTTTTGCCCTGCTGAATGATCAGGTTCCAAAGAGCGAGCTTCCGCTGGCACAGGGAATACTGAGTTCTACCTTTGCCGGAGGTGCTGCAATTGGGCTTGTTCTCGGAGCATGGATTACCCAGAACTTTGGATGGCAGTGGTCCTACCATTCCGCCATTCCCGTGGCATTCACCCTCTTTGCCCTATCAATCATAATGCTCAGGGACAACTCGGAGAGAAAGCACGAGAAGATCGATTTTCTGGGGGTGGCAGCCCTTGGTGGAGGCGTGGTATCCCTTATTCTCGGACTTTCCGAGGGAGAATACTGGGGATGGTATTCCACCCGAATCCTGCTTTTATTTGCGCTTTCAGTGATCCTGATAGTGGCTTTTGTTATCGTTGAATCAAAGGTCAGGTCTCCATTCATAAGCATGAAGCTGCTCCGCATCAGGAACGTTTTTCTTTCAAACTTTACTGGACTCTTTGCCATGGCCGGGATGTTCTTTCTATTCTACAGCGTTCCCGTACTGCTTGAGGACCCAGTACCGGCGGGATTCGGCATTTCAATAGTCAATGCCGGACTTGTCATGCTTCCTGCGGCGCTTGTCTCCATGGCTCTGGCACCGGTGGGAGCCCTTGTCACGAGAATTAAGGGTCCGAAGGTCACCATTCTGATCTCAACAGTATTCCTGTTCATTGCATATTTCGGTCTTTACTATAACAGGGCAACTTCACTGGCCATACTCGAGGATGCCACGGTGATGGGCATTGGGCTTTCATTCACCTTCGTTGGAATCATCAACATGCTTCTGGTCTCCACGCCGAAAGAGGAATCTGGCGCCTCAACGGGGATGAATGTGGTTTTCAGGAACATAGGATCAACCATAGCGCCTGCGATCAGTGGTGTTCTGGAGACAATGTACGTGACCAATGTAATTGTGGGAAGTTACCACAATGTACCCATCTATGCATCATTTCCTTCATACACCGCATTCAGCTACATTTATATCGTGGGAATTGGCTTTATAGCGGTATCTCTTATATTCACCCTTTTCATGAAGAACGTTGTTTACAGCAGGCCCACTGTCCCTAAAATGCCTGAAAGCGACGGTTACGGAATGCAGGCCAAATAGGTTGCTCATTTACTAACATTACTGAAAGGTTAAGAATACTTGAAACGCATTCATGGCTGACTTGCAATGGATTCTGAGAATAAAATGTTCGGGGAGTTCGAGAGACTCTTCCCCGGCGGCGTGAATTCCCCTGTCAGGAGATACGGTGATAATCCGAGGATTATTGAGAAAGCTTCCGGATCAAGGCTGACTGACGTAAATGGAAAAACCCTCCTCGATTACTGTCTCGGATTCGGACCCTTCATACTTGGATACGGAAATCCCGATGTGAAGAAAGCACTGTCAAAACAGATTGAGAAGGGTGTCGGTTTCGGGGCTCCCAACCCGAACGAGGCTCAGTTGGCAGGGATGATAAGGAGTTCTGTGCCATCCATCAGGATGATGCGCTTCACAAACTCCGGAACCGAGGCGACCATGCATGCCATAAGACTTGCAAGGGGATACACGGGACGGAAACTAATAGTAAAATTTGCAGGCTCTTACCACGGAGCCCACGACTACTCTCTCATCAAGGCCGGAAGCGGATCCACAACTTTCGGTAACCCTTCCTCCCCGGGCATTCCTGAGGAGGTTTCGAGAACTGTTCTGGTGGGGGAATACAATAACCTGGATTCAATCCGCAGAATTTTCAGAGACTACGGAAAAGACATAGCTGCTGTGATGACCGAACCTGCACTGGGGAATATCGGCTTTATAAAGCCTGAGAATGACTTCATCCAGGGCCTGCGTGAGATAACGGAAGATCATGATTCCCTTCTTATACTTGACGAGGTGATCACTGGTTACCGCTTCAGGTATGGCGCATACCAGGATGTTCTTGGTATTAAACCGGATATAACCACCATGGGAAAAATAATCGGCGGTGGATTGCCCATAGGGCTGCTTGGAGGGTCTGAAGATATCATGTCCAGGCTGGCCCCGCTTGGAGACATTTATGAGGCGGGCACATTCAGCGGCAATCCCCTTTCAATGGCATCAGGAATTGCAACGCTTTCCGTACTCAGGAAGATGGATTATTCGGCACTGGAAAAAATGACCGAAAAACTCGTTTCTGGGATCGATCAGGCGCTGGAATCCGGCAGAATACCGCATGAGATGAGTTATCTTGTCAGCGCATTCCAGTTCTTCCTCACCAGAGAGCAAGTGAAGGATTATGAAAGTGTGCTGAAATGCGACGCAAAATCTTACATGAGAATATTCCAGGAACTTCTGAAAAAGGGAATCTATCTTTCCCCCAGCCAGTTTGAAACTAATTTCGTCAGTTTCGCCCACACCGATAACGATATAGATTACACAATTTCCAGTTTTGAGGAAGTGATCGGGAGTGCGAAAAATTAGGATCGGGGCCAGAGGCAGCAAGCTTTCCATGATTCAGGCGGATATGGTATCCGGCAGACTGATGCAGCTTGGGTATGAGACCGAGATCATTAAAATCAGGACAGGAGGCGACGAAAATACTGGTATTCCCCTGTACAAAATGGAAAAGGTTGGTGTTTTCGTCGACCGGATCAATGAGAAGATAGAAGACTCCTCCATCGACATCGCTGTGCACAGCGCTAAAGATATCCCGTCCCAGATCGATACCAGATTTGAAATTTGTGCAGTACTGCCAAGAGATGATCCCCGGGATACCATAATCTCGTCAAAGAATTACTCTATCACCACGCTCCCCGCGGCATGCAGGGTGGGAACATCCAGCCTCAGGAGGGCTTATGAGCTTCTCGCACTGAGACCTGATCTGAATATCATGGATGTGCGCGGAAATGTGGATACCAGAGTCAACAGAGTGAAGGGCGGCGAACTGGATGCCATTGTGCTTGCCCAGGCAGCTATTGACAGAATGCACATCAATATCGGGTCCGTACCGCTTGACCTGAGGGAATCTGTTCCTGCTCCAAACCAGGGAATAATAGCGGTGATGTGCTCCCGGTCTGACACAGAGATGAGAAAAATCCTTTCCAGTCTGGATGATCCATCCACCCGGTCCGTCATGCTTCTGGAGAGAAAGGCATCATCCATTATCGGTATAGGTTGCTCAAAGCCTGCAGGCATAATAGTGACTCCAGAGAAGGATGGTTTCCGCGTGCTTGCAAGGGTCAGATCGGAGGACATCGTTACCTGCGCAGAACTGGATGAGCATTTCAGAGACGAGAATGATCTCCAGAGAGTTGTAGATTCGTTTGTTTCAAGAATTCCTCCCTCCTTGAGGTCCGAACTGAAATGATTCGGATGCTGATTACCACAAGGCCAGAGAATAAGACGGTTAAACCACTTGAACATGGATGTATTAAAACAGTGAATTTTCCGCTCACCAGAATAGTGTATACAATTCCTGAAGACAGGATCAGGGAAGATTTTTTGGGATTCCATCCAGATGTTCTGGTATTTACCAGCATTGCGGGTTCCTCGAGATTTCTCCAGGCTGTAGACCCCTCGGAATTGAAGAAATGCAGAATTTTCTGTATAGGTGATGTGACTGCTATTCCCTTTAGAAATGCGGGGCTAGATTGTAATGTGCCGTCTCCGAAGACCTCGATTGGACTTGCCAGTGCAATTCAGGAAAATTGCGCGGGCGGAACGAGGATAATGGTGGCCAGAAGCAGTTCTGGGAGCCCTGTGCTCATGAATGAACTCTCGGGCAGATCGTATGAGGTGGCTGAGATCAGACTGTATGATCTGGAAGAGAATGTCGCAACAGAACTTGGAAACGAGCTGAAAACCGGAAACTATTTCGGGATCCTTGTAACGTCATCAATGGAAGCAAGGATTTTCGGAAAAATACTGCATTCTATGAATATCGATACCAAAGAAATCGGCCTGAAGGTTTTCGCAATCGGTGATCCGACTGCATCTGCACTCAGAAATATGGGTATCGGTACAGATCCGCCAGAAGGGGATTCGGATATAGAAACCCTTGTGAAGGCCATCTCGGATACGTACTGCTGAATCAATGGCTCACAAAAAAATAGCGGGGGATGGATTTGAACCATCGATCTACGGGTTATGAGCCCGTCGGGATTTCCTAACTACCCTACCCCGCTTCACCGGGTTATTGGAAGAGGCAATATAATGTTTGTTTATAATGGTGCTGGCTTCATGCAATGCAGCGGAATATTCCGGAAATTTTCATTCGAATGATTCTTCAAGTCTTTTGAACTTCAGTTCGCGGAACTTCTTTTCCAAATACTGGTAGACGGTTCTCTGTCTTTTCCCCTGAATTATCATCTGCACCGCTTCGATTGAATAGCTGAGGGAAACATGATCTGCAATTACGGAAACAGTATCTCCATATACTGATATGAACGAAGAGCTCAGCTCCTCTATGATCCTCCGTGTCTTGCCGGCTCTCCCGATAATCCTGCCCTTGATGTCCTCCATTCTTCTGGAACCCGGTTTGGCAAAGTCTCTGAGCGAAATTACAATAAGCTGCATGTCCGGATTGTAAAGAGCTTCGGCTTTTTCCGGGTTGAATCCCCTTCCTATGGCCTTCACAACGTTTGTGGTGAGCATCGAGAGAATTGGATCATCATACTGGAGAACCTGCACCACGCCGCTGTCTGAATCAACTTCCAGCTTGCTTTTCCCCATGTGTTCAATCCTCTTCTTGGTGCTTCCTCTGGTTCCTATAAGAACCGGAACCCTTTCCCGGGGAATCTTAATTGTTCCCACTATCATACAACTTCAGTCCTCCTTTATATATCTGTACAAATCTTCTGTACTGCAGTCCACTCCTTTCTTAATGAAAAATTGAGTTATATTACTTATGTCCCTTTTCAGGAAAATATCTGCAGATGGATGCTGAACGGTGACACCCTGGGCCACGTCGATGAAATATGACCTTTTCCTGTAATAGAGGATGTTGTATTCACTCAGGTCAGCGTGAACTATGCCGGCCTTTTGGTACGTGTTCCTCATCATTTCTGACACCTCCCTGTATACCGCACTTGCATCAAACACTGCATCCTTTATCTGTGGGGCAGCTCTCTGCTTCGTGCCAATGAAACTCATTGCAAGAAGGTTCTTGTGAAACGCTATTGGCACCGGGCATCGTACGCCGGCTTCCGTCAGTGACTGGAGGTTTGAAAATTCCTTTCTTGCCCAGACGTACACAAATTTTGATCGGGATATCCGCTCCTTTGCGAACCTGTAATCACCGTCGATGTATATTCGTATATTCTGGAACTTCAGCGTCGACATCTTGTATATCTTCAATGCTATGGGTCTGCCCTTAAGCTGGGCCTTGAAAACCACGGATTCCTTTCCGCTTGAGATCGGATAATCAACATAATCGATCTTGTATTTTACCAGAAACTCATATAACGCCTTGATGGTCCTTGAATCGAAAACCAGTGACTGGGTTTTCCTGCCGAAATTCTCGGTAAACTTGAATTCGTCGCTGTTCAGGAGCCTGGTCAGCGCAGAGGGGTCGTTTGCTACGGGTTTTGTCATCAAATGCTTCTTATGCTGCAAATAAACATATACATTGCTAATCAGTAGGTCTTCTTGAATATGTCAATTATCTCCGGGAGCAGCTTGCTTCTGCTCAGGTAGTTGGCCTGTGTCTGGGTGTACCTGTATTCCACGTCTGCTTTCTCCTTCTGGAATTCCCATGGCTTGACTATAACGAGATCCTTTTCCCTGATCCACATTCTCTTCTTCATCTTTCCGGGAATCCTGGAGCTTCTTGTGTATCCATCCTCGCACATCACCGTAAGCCTTGATGCCCCTGACAGTTTTTCAACTATCCCGAACATCTCCCCCTTCCTCCTGTTTGGCAATATAACCCTTGCCGTTTCGGATTCCGGGTCGTAATTGTTATTTCCATCTCCATCACTCATAATTGTCACACCCTAATTTTTTAATATAATATAAATATATTGCATTCAATAAATATTATCGTTCACTGCTTGACAGACATAGATTTTATGGGAAAGAATCTTCCAACGGCATCCCTGAAGAGTTTTATGTTCCTGCCTTCCTTGCCTATGACCTTTCCGACCTCCTCCTGCTCCACGGATACCTGGATATCGGTCTGTCCGTTCTTCCACGTAATGTGGATTTCCCTGAGCGAATACCGGTAAAGCAGGTTTCTTACAAAAGTGAGGAGATCCCTTGAGGACTCTGCCACAAGAACGTGCTTGTTAACTCTTTCCCTTAGATTCGCCATTATATCCTGGTTTCTTTCGAATATCTCGCTTATCCTTTTCTCGCCCACTATGAATATTACCATATCCTCGTTTTCAAGGCACTCCTTGAGCTCTGTCCTGGTCATTTTTTCAAAAAGGGCTATATAGCCCATTATTTTGTTGTCTATAGTAACGTCCTTCATCCAATCACATCAAGTCAATTATTTCCTGTTACCCCGATAAACAAGATTCACTGCACCCGTTCCAAGCGTAATGGGCTGCCCCACTATTATGTTCTCTGCAACTCCCGTCAGTGAATCCACTTCGCCCAGCAGGCCCGCCCTCAGAAGGTGTTTGGTTGTGATCTCAAAGGCTGCTCTGGCGAGCACACTGCTCTTCCTTCCTGATATTCCCTGCCTTCCCACTGCCCTGACGGAACCGGTGAAGGTCATCATGTCAGAAACAAGCATAAGGTGCCTTTTGTCAACCTCAAGTCCCTGCTCCTGAAGTGTTCTCTCTGCTTCCTGGAAAATGGCATTTCTTGCTGCCTCTATTCCAAGTACGGTACCAATCTCAATGATGTCGTTCGTGTAGGTACGGTATGGATCGATCTCGTCTATGTCGAGCACTGATCTGAGGTTTGATCCCTGCGTGTAAATTATATAAGCACCGGACTTGGAATCAATCCTTGCGATAGCCCTCTTTATGCCGCTTAGACCCTTGATGGTCAGTTCCTTGATCTGCTCCTGAACCTGGTAAAGCTTCTTGAAAGATTCCTGCTGCAGCTTCACGGTGATAGTCTTGTTCTGTTCGTCCAGTATTGGATTGATCTGCTTGATCTTGTCTATTGCCGATACTATATCTGAGAATTCAACAAGCCTCTCTGCCATCTTTTCCTTCTCAGTCCTTATTGTGACGGTCATTTCTCCAACATCGGTGATGACGTCTGCTATATCGAGAACAGTTGTGTTTTCGAGTTCCTTCACCACTTTCTTTGCGACTTCCTCTGATTTTTCCAGATCGTGCCTAAGGTATATGGTCATGGATGGGGTGCTCGGAATCCTCCTTGCATCCACAATCTCAATGAGCCTTGGAAGACCCAGGGTAACGTTCATTTCCCTGACTCCTGCAAAGTGAAACGTTCTCATGGTCATCTGTGTGCCCGGTTCTCCTATGCTCTGTGCAGCAATGATTCCAACCGCCTCATAGGGATCTATGGTTTTCTTTGCAATGTCCTCCTTTATGGTTGTTAGAAGCTTTTCAAATAGCTTCGAATCAACTGTGTTCTTAACTTTTGCAAGTTCTTCGGCGATATGGAGAGGTATGCTGAAATTCATCTTTGCAGCCTGTCCCATTATTTCTCTGGTTTCTGGAGATATTCTGTCGTCAATAGACTGAATCGGTTCGACATCCAGCTCCTTTATGTCTGCGATTGAAAATCCGGAAAGTTTGGCAACCTTCTTCCCCTTGAGAGAAAAGTCAGAAATATGCTTCTGGGTTGGTATGATTTCGGAAATATTGAATACTGAGAGCAATCCGCTCTTTTTCTTTGAAAATTTGGACTTTCCCTTATATTCTGAAATCGATGAGATCTTTATTTCGTACTTGAAATCAATGCCGTCGGTTGTTACGAATCCCGTATCGAAGCCCTCTCTGGGCCCATCATAGTCGACTGCATATTCGGCGGGAAGGCTGTTCTTCATTGAGCTGATATTCTTGTCTGTGTCCTTCCACAGTATGACCTTCACTGGGAACCACCCTCCTCAAGATTGAATATCAGATCATCTATGTCCACTGTTTCCCCCTTCTCGCTCCTGGTCGGATCAATCCCGTCATCACCGTATTTGAACTGGATGATGGAACCGATAGTATCCTCAACCCTGCTGCGTTCATCGACCTTAAGGTCCTCGAATGCATTGATCAGACGCCTCTGCATGTACCCGCTTCTTGACGTCCTGACCGCGATATCCACCAGACCCTCACGCCCTCCGATACTGTGCAGGAAGTACTCCAGAGGATTCAGGCCGGATTTGTATGATGACTTGACAAAACCGCGGGAATTTGCACCGATATCGCCCGGCTTGAAATGCGAAAGCGTTCTCTGGTAGTATCCCCTGTTGATCCTGCCTCCTCTGACGGACTGCTGCCCGACCATACCGGCAACCTCTGATATGTTCAGCATCTTTGCCCTGGCACCGGATCTCGCCATTATGACGGAGGGATTGTTCAATCCAAGGAAAGCACTGGCTATCTTACCGGATTCATCCCTAACCCTTCCGGTTTCGCTCAGTATTTCAATCTCGAGGGTTTCCTCCAGGGATCTGCCCGGAAGAGACTGCATGAGATGGTTGTTATATGTCTCTATCAGTTTCTCGATTCTCTCAATGGCGCCGTTTGAGATCTCCTTTATTCTCTGTACGGCGCTCTGGGGTATATCGTAATCGTCGATACCGGTGGAAAATCCTCTCTCGCTTATGAAACTGACGGCAAGTCTGGTCATTCTGTCAATGAACTTGGATGCCTCACCTGATCCAAACTTCCTGAATATCTTGTCGATTATGATTCCGGAAAACGGCCCTATGGCAGCCTCGTCAATAGTGCCGGATACCATCTTGCCATCTTCGATGACCACATATGTGTCCTTTTCCTCCTCCTCGTATTCGCACTTACCCTTTGCGGCACCGCAGAGCTTGCTCTTGAACTTCACGTAGAGTCCCTTTGGCAGAGTGAGAGAAAAAATATCCCTTCCATGGTAGAATTTTGAACCGTTGATCTCCACTGCCTCCGGAAGACCGTCCACATCAGTGTAACTGAGCATGTTCACCGTTTCCTGCTCCGAAAATAGAGGATTGTTGTGAGTAAGCAGGAACAGCGAGGTTATATGATCATGGATTCCCCCTATAATGGGACCGCCAAATCTCGGAGACATTATCTGTTCCTGGACCTTCATTATGATCTTGGCTTCAGCCCTGGCCTCCTCTTTCTGGATTATGTGGAGATTCATCTCGTCCCCGTCAAAATCTGCGTTGTATGGAGTGCATACTGCAAGGTTGAATCTGAAAGTTTGGCCGGATAATATTCTGACTGTATGCGCCATCATGGACATTCTGTGAAGTGACGGCTGCCTGTTAAAAAGTACTATATCCCCTTCGCTGAGCTGCCTCTCCACGACCCATCCAGGTTCTATCCTCTTGCTGTTCTCCTCCGCGTTCTGAGCTGACACCTTGATCCTTCTGGAATCCGGCCTAATTATGTAATTGGTGCCTGCAAGATATCTTCCAAACTCATCCCTCGGTTCGGGGCCGAGTTTTACCATCTCTCTGACGCTGTCTATGTTGAATGTAGTGACGGATATTGGGACAGTAAGTTCCCTTGCAGCCCTCTCCGGAACACCAACCTCGTTCACTGAAAGGAATGGTTCGGGAGATATGACTGTTCTTGCAGAGAAGTTCACTCTCTTACCTGACAGGTTCGATCTGAATCTTCCCTCCTTTCCCTTAAGTCTCTGGACAAGGGTCCTGAGGGCCCTGCCTGATCTGTGTCTGGCAGGAGGTATCCCTGCGGTCTGGTTGTCAAAGTAAGTGGTTACATGGAACTGCAGAAGATCCCAGAGATCTTCTATGATCAGCTGAGGTGACCCGTTATCTCTGCTTTCCCGCAATCTCTGGCTTATCCTGATTATATCTACCAGCTTATGCGTGAGATCGTCCTCACTGCGTTCGCCGGTTTCAAGTGTGATTGATGGCCTGACATTGATGGGAGGCACGGGCAGAGCGGTCAGGATCATCCATTCCGGTCGTGCAACCTTCTTGTTCAGCCCGAAGAATATGAGATCGTCATCCGGAATCCTCTCAAGCCTCTCCCTTATTTCCTTGGGCGTGACTTTGATGCCTTCCTCCCTGAAGGTTGTGGGTTTGTCGAGTATCACTTTTTTCTGCTGTGCACCACAGTAAGGACATACCATCCTGACCGAGGCCTCATCTGTGATTTTCTTTGAGATTGCACCCACCATTTCAGGATCAAGCGTCGTGAAATCGTAAGCCTCAAGTCTCTTCTTGTATGCCTTGACCTGATCCTCTGTCAGTTTTATCCTTCCGCACTCCTTACAAGTGGCGTCAAGGAAGGTCTTGATCTCCTTGATGAATCCTACATGGACCACGGGCATTGCCAGTTCTATGTGCCCGAAATGCCCGGGACATTCGTCAACCTTTCCGCCGCATGTTGCACATTTCAGGCCAGGCTCTATCACTCCCATGTGTAGATCCATGAGACCCCTTTCAATCGGGTAACCGTCATCGTCGTATGTATCCGCGGTTATCACCTTTATCTGTGACATCTTCCTGATCTCTTCAGGAGATAGCAATGCAAACTGAATACTGCTAATTCTTTTTGATATTCCACCATTCATTTCAAGTCACCAAGAACCAATCTCATCATAACACCCATTGTAGAAAGTTCGTCTCTCATCAGCTTGAATGCATAACTCGTCTCCACGGGATGTATATTCCCTGTATTGCCACAGACTGGACATCTCAGTGTGCCCTTTCTCCTGTCATATATGGCAAGATGCCCGCAGTCTGGATTTCCGCACACATAAAGAACTGTACCGTCGCTCTGATCCAGAAGCCTGTCCTTGATCACCATTGCAGCCCCATGGGCAATAAGGGTATCCCTCTCCATCTCCCCAAACCTGAGACCTCCCTGTCTCGAACGGCCCTCTGTAGGCTGTCTGGTGAGTATCTGCACTGGGCCTCTGGATCTGGCATGGAACTTGCCTGCAACCATGTGGTGCAGTTTCTGGTAATATATCACGCCGGTGAATATATCTGCCTTGTACTTCGTTCCAAGTATGCCGTCATACATTATCTCCGTAGACGATTTTCTGAAACCGTATTTTTCAAGCTGCTGCCTGAGGCTCTCCTCGGGTTCCCCGCTGAATATTGTACCGTCAATGATCTCACCCTTCATCGATGCAACTTTCCCGCCAATCATTTCGAGAATATGACCGACTGTCATTCTGGAAGGGACTGCATGAGGGTTGAACACTATATCCGGAATTATTCCATCCTCAGTGAACGGGAGGTCCTCCTGTGGCACCACAACTCCGATAACTCCCTTCTGACCGTGTCTTGATGCAAATTTATCGCCAATTTCAGGGGTTCTGTCACTCCTTACCTTTATTTTCACAACCCTGCTGTTGCTCTCTGAAACAGTGAGGATAACATTGTCCACGAATCCTTTCTCGTTCGGCCTTATTGTGATGGATGATTCTCTTCTTCTCTGTGGCCCAAGCTTGTCTCCTCCCTCTTCGAGGAATCTCGGGGGAGAGGTTTTGCCAACAAGGACGTCTGAACCTTCGACATATGATTCAGGGAATATTATGCCGTTCTCGTCAAGATTCTTGTAAAATTCCTCTGCTCTTGCACCAAGAACATCGTGGGTAGGGATCTCGAAACGATCCTCCTGGCCACCGGGGTATCTTCTTTCTTCGGCAGTATATGTTCTGAAGAATGAGCTCCTTCCGATTCCCCTTTCAATGGCAGCTTTGTTGAAGACTATTGCATCCTGAATATTGTATCCCTGGTAAGACAGCACAGCGACAACGAAGTTCTGCCCAGCAGGTTTTTTCTGATAATTAACGTAATCCATTATGCGCGTCTTGACGAGCGGGATCTGCGGATAGTGGAGCACATGGCTTCTGGTGTCGCTTCTTATCCTGAAGTTAGTGGCTGCCAGACCGATGGACTGTTTCGTCATTGCGGCTGCCATTGTGATTCTTGGGGATGAGTTATGCTCAGGATACGGAATCATTGATGCCACGACACCAAGAATGAGCGCTGGATCGATTTCAAGATGTGTGTGCTCTGTGGTGAGAAGACTTCTGGCCTTCAGGAGACCGTTGCAGGAAAGGCATCTGAGTTCGAATTCCTCTGGAGCCTGCGCTGTCACTTTTCCCGGGTCCTCCCATTTAACCATGCTTCTGTAAAGATAGTTGTGGCAGTGTGGGCACGTGTCAGGAAGTTCGTAAGCATAGACTGCAACATAGAGATTCTCTTCCTCCTCAGCATCTATCCATTCGATGACTCCCATCTTCAACAGGTCCGGGATTGTGTAATCGCCGTTACCAACCTTTTTCAGAATTTTTGAATCTATAAGTGTGTTTCCGTTGTTGAGAACAAGCAATAACCTCCTGAGCCTGCCCCTGTCACAGTTGATTACAACCTCGCTGGTCTTGGAGTCATATTTTATGTTCACTTCATGGGATATTTCCCCATTCCGTCTCTTTGATCTTATCTGATTTGTCAATTCGGATGGATTGTCATGGTATCCCACAAGGTCACCATTCAGGTAAACCCTGCCTGCATCCGGTCTCTCTTCCCTGATTTCACCCACTCCAAGATCGTTGAGTACCTGCATGACGTCAGAAGGATCTATACCTTCCGTAACATTTATCATGAGGGCAGCATTTTTAACCAGTCCGCAGTTCTGTCCCTCGGGGGTTTCATTCGGGCATATTCTTCCCCACTGTGTGGGGTGAAGGTCCCTCGCCTCGAAGTGTGGCTGGGATCTTGTCAGCGGCGATATTATTCTCCTCAGATGGCTCATTGTACTAACGTTGGACACCCTGTCAAGCAGCTGGGAAATTCCGGTTCTTCCGCCCGTCCAGTTTCCTGTTGCCATTGCGTGGAGCATTTTCTGTGTGAGCAGATCCTGCCTTACCGCAGGTTTGAGCCTGATTCCCTTCTTTCTGTTATAGGTTCTTTCCAGCTGGTACTTGAGGTCCTTCATGACAGCCTGGAAAGCTCCTCTGAAAAGTTCATCCAGCAGATCACTGGAAAGCTTTATCCTCTTGTTGGAAAGGTGATCTTTATCATCCTCCTTCCTGATTCCAAGACTCAATTCCAGAAGCGATCTTGCCATTCTTCCAAGATAGATTGCCTTCTTGAGCCTGTCATCAGGAGAGTCCCCAAGGTGAGGAAGAAGTGATTTGTCAAGCATCTGTGAAACTTTCTTTTCCCTGTATTCCTTTGCCTGTCCAGAGGCAAATCTCTTTTCGAGATAAGCGATACCATCCTCTGTGGTATTGATACCGTTTGGAGGCAGGATCTTTATATTTTTCGCTTCCTCAATATTTGCATAGATAATAGGTTCCATCTCAGGAACAGACCTGATTGCGTCGTGAATTTCAACATCTTTCTGCATGCCGAGAGTTCGCATGAGTATGACCAGTGGAATGGTTCCAGCGACACTTGGAATTGAAACATTAATAATTCCATCATTTCCCTTTTCCAGTGACGTGAGCGCCCTGAATCCTCCCTTCTGAGAGAACACCTTTGCCACCTCAACTCTTGTCTCGTACTTTTCCTCAGATTCTATAAGGATCCGGTTTGGTGCAAGATCCTCCAGTGAAACTATAACGCGCTCGGAACCTCCGATTATGAAGTAACCTCCGGGGTCGTTGGGATCTTCTCCGACATACTGAAGCTTCTCCTCCCTGGTTCCATTGACGGGGCCGTTGTTCTTTTCTATATAATTGTCAAGGTTTTCGCCATAAAGGGTGCATATCTTTGAGCGCACCATAACCGGCATGTCACCGATCTTGATCGTTTCGTAATCTTTCTGGACGCCATCCTCTATGATTCCCACCTTTAGCATTATCGGTGCCATATAGTTGAGGTCCCTGAGTCTGGCCTCGTTTGGGGTGATCTGATTCGAAGCACCAGAAGCTTCCTTGATCTCCGGCTTCTCAACCCAGATTGTAGAGTCTCCAACATATTTGCCGTTTTCCTTGACTCTCCCAAAAAGAATTCTTATGTCCCTGCCGCCGGTCTTGGACTTGTCAAGAATCAAGGTGCCGAAATCGTCATCATCCGTAACCTTTGTCTCGTCGACAATCATCTGCATTATGTTGTTTGGATTGTCCTTGGTTGCCAGAAAATAGTTCATGGGTTCTATCTGATGGTTAACTGCACCTTCCTTCTTAAAAAACGAATCAATAATCTCCTTCATTTAAAGACACCACTTTCCACTACCCTATAGTATGTAGATGTTCCAGCAGTAGGACTCTTCCTGATAATCTTAATTATAGTACCCTCTTCAATCTGACCATTAATTTCTTCAAGAGCCTTTATTGCTGGGTCGCTTCTATTAATTCTAGGAAGCAAGTCCTTCGATATTCCCAATTGCTTTAAAAGGGTTTCCTCTTCCTTCTTTGCCACTATATAATGTTCTGGTACCATTTCGTGTTTAAGCACGTTAACTCTCGCCATCGTCATTCACCGCCTATGCGGGCCCGGAGGGGTTCGAACCCTCGACCACCTGGTTAAAAGCCAGATGCTCTACCTAGCTGAGCTACGGGCCCATATGTTCAAAGGCAATTCGTATATGTCCTCAGGATATAAATATTCTTAATTGAATTGAGGAATTCTGGTGTATTTCGGTAACAGAGATATGTGCCATATATTATCCATATTTTCAATCGGCGCATAATTGGGAAAATTTTCATGGGGCTCTCTGGCTGATGACTGCATAAAAACCGATGATTTTCCTGGCGATCTCTGTTAACCCGGTCGGTGGACCTGAATTTCCGGTATATTTTATATTCCCTGGTATGATCTGGAGGAATCATGAAAATCACCGTGGACGGCCAGGCTAGAAATTTGCAGGCGGTTTGGTTCGAGAACAATTCAGTCAGGATGATTGATCAGAGGAAACTCCCTGAAAATGTGGAGATATTTGACGCCAAAAATTCCAAGGATATTGCATTTGCAATCAAAGACATGGTTGTCAGGGGAGCTCCTGCTATTGGGGTTGCGGCAGCATATGGCCTGGCAATGGCAAAGGAAAATGGGGAAGTAATGGAAGATGCAGTGAATCTAATAAAGAATACAAGACCAACGGCATATGATCTGTTCAAGGCGATAAAGTACATGACTGCAAACAAGTACGCGATGTCTTCTGCCAGGCGTTATGCCACCGAGTTATCAGGAAGATGTAAAAAGATTGGCGAATACGGGAACTCTCTCATATCGCAAGATTCCAGGATTCTCACACACTGCAATGCTGGAGCACTCGCGGTCCTTGACTGGGGAACTGCCCTTGCACCCATGAGGATGGCCAAGATTAGCGGAAAGAACATATTCGTATTTGTGGATGAAACAAGGCCGAGATTGCAGGGTGCAAGACTGACCGCATGGGAGCTTCTTCAAGAGAATATAGATCACGCAATCATCGCAGACAATGCTGCCGGTTACTACATGCACAACAAGGAGGTCGATCTCGCCATAGTCGGGGCGGACAGGATAGCGAGCAACGGCGATTTTGCAAATAAAATTGGTACCTATGAAAAAGCCGTTCTGGCAAAGGAGAACAACGTTCCTTTTTACGTAGCTGCACCGGGGAGCACGTTCGATTTTTCCATGAAAAGTGGAGATGAGATTGTTGTTGAGCAGAGGGGTGAGGAGGAGGTCAAGAAGATTGGCGAAACTAGCATAGGCCCGAAGGAAAGCCATGCGAAGAATCCCGCTTTCGACGTGACTCCCGCAAGATATGTGACTGCATTCATTACGGAATATGGAATTTTCAGGCCCGAAGAACTGGGCAGCCTGAAAGCTCTGATGGACAAGGACCTATTCATGAGGGAGTCTTAACCCTTTTCAAAAACTCCTGATTCTTCCATTATTTTTTCAATATCCGTGTGGTCATTCAGGAGCATAATCTTCTTCAGATCCTCCGGCCGTGTTTTTGAATAATTATGACGGAACACACGCAGTCTCTCATTGGTTTTCTCCACAAGGAGATTCTTCATCTCCCCGCTTAGTAACTTCCCTGATCTGTATTCCTCCTCTATCCTGCTGGATTCTGACGGTGTGAGGAAATAGCTCCTGAGGTATATAAATGGAACATCAACTTCAGGGTTACCTCCAATGCGCCTGTGTTCCTCTATGGATGCCTGCCCGCCGCTGAAGGCGTTCATAATCTTCTTTCTGATGATCTTTTCGTCCTCCAGAAGGAATATTGCATTATCCTTTGACTTTGACATCTTCTTACCATCTATACCGGGAAGAAATCTTGAATGAATTACAGCAGGTTTTCTATAACCATACAATTCAGCGATATCCCTGCAAATGCGTATGTGCGGATCCTCGTCAGGTCCGATGGGCACGAGCACATTTTTTATTCCGAAGTGGTTCGGGAGCAGGATGTGCGCAGACTGAACGGCAGGGTAGAAGTGCATGCCTATGTTTTTATCGGATGCATAGCCGTAGCTTGCCTTTACGGTTGAAAGCGTGACCGATCTTGAAAGCTGTATGGCGAAGTTGTATATGTTGGTGTAAAGCTGATCTATTATGATTCTGGTCTTCCTTGTGTCGAAACCAAGGGCGACCATACTCCTTGCAATTACCAGTGATTTTTTCAGGCCCTCAGCCTGTGATTTTATCTTCCCGGAAACGTAACTTTCATCGTCAGAGATGGGAATGAATACCTCTGCTCCGTACTTCTGCTGGAACATCAGGTTGGTGTCGAACACTGCTAGGTGGGCAAGGTGTGGCGAAGAGCTTGCATTGAACCCGGAGACAATGGCGCTCCTTTCTCCTGAGTTCATCTTATTCATGAATTTGTCAAAATCCCTGTGAGAAACTATAAGACCATTATTGAAAGTATAGAAATCGGGTATCTGCTCGATACCAGAAATAGATTTGGCACCAAAGTCCTCAACCAGTTTGTTGTTGTCGGCTTCCAGCGAAACGGGATCACCTTCGCCGTTTGAATTCGCGGCAGTTTTCTTTTGCATAGATTTATGGTGAATCAGAGGTAGGTTAAAAGTTTTAAGTCATAGCGAATATTGTAGCATTCTCATTATTCTTGAGGATATCTCTTCCTCTATTGATGTTATATTCCCGTTGGGAACTATTGGATAAGTTTCATTTCCAGTTATCAGAATAATTATCTGGTCTATGACACCGCCATGGGTCATAATGACAATATTTCCCTCGTGTTTCTGTGTGATCTCGAGAAATGCTGATCTTGATCTTTGAACGAATTTTTCCCACTGCTCAGAGTCTTCTATGTTGTATTTTCCCAGCAATCCTTTTGTCAGGAAAATCTCCGGATGCATGCGAAGTATCTCTGCCTCTGTCAGACCTGCAAGATTTCCCATCATTCTCTCACGCAGTTTTTCATCGTAAATTATTGTTCCTGTGTTGAGATATTCTCCCAGTATCGCGGCCGATTCCCTTGCCCTTAAGGTATCGCTGCTCACGATGGTTTCAATCCTGAATTTCTTCAATCTTTCCGCTGCAGATCTGATCTGTTCTATCCCTTTGAGATTCAGTCCTGGCCCAATGTGACCCTGCCATCTTCCCTGGTGATTCCATTCGGTCTGCCCGTGCCTTATTAGAAAAACCAGTCTTAGAGATGAATCCATTTAAACCCTCACCTATAAAAAGAAAAGTGGTGACAGCGAATTGCACTTCCCATCCCCTCGCGGAAGATAGTACACATACAATACACAATGGCCTTTACCGTCGGGTTCGGAATGAGACCTGGTGTTTCACCATTGTTATGGCCGTCACCGAATGAGTATTGTTGCATTATATTTAATCTTTCTTTTGCTTTGAACTAAAGTTGAAGAAATCTTAAGGTGCAGGGACCAATCATAAATCGATCCGGAAATGCTTCATAATAAATTCTGGTGTTTGACGAGTAATGGACTTCAGTCTGTTTACGGCGTAATTAAATAATCACCGTTTTTATATTCCTGCCAGATTTTTGGCTTCTTCTGTTATTCCTTCACTGACCTGCTAAGAATATTCACAACCTGTTTTCTTTTACTCCGCCTATTTGCAACGAAACACCTTAAGAGAGTTCAGCGTTCTTTGAACCTGTTAGATTATTCATAACCGGACAGCTCGCCAAATACTATTATTTATGCAGTATTCAATACGTTAGATGTCCCCCAATACCGCTTATTGTCCGACAATTAAATTGCAAGTAATAATATTCACTAAAATAGGGGGCACTTTGTTTTTCTGTGGCTTGGTATTGCATCGCTCAAACCATGATACTTAGATTTATATAGCAACACTTTATCTTAGTAATGCGTGCATAGATACAAAATGTTGAATAATTTAGAGGCAATAACTTTAGGAGAAGTGACATAACCAATGTTGAATGATATACTGCTTGACATATTCAATGACTTTCTTAAGCAACCATTTGGTGCATCCCTTATCATAAAAGGCAAACCGGGATCGGGTAAAACCACTTTTGCACTGGAGCTGATTGACACAATAAGAGAGACCTCCCCTGCATACTACATAACCACCAGATTTTCTGTAGATCCCCTGAAAAATAAATTCCCCTGGATAACTGATTTCGCCTCTAACACAGGTGAGAGGAACAGGCAGTCTGGAGAGATGACCGAGGCTTTTCGCGACAATTTTAACCGGCTGGAAAAGATGATTGAGGAGGGGAGAGTGTCAAAATCATTTGCCGCAAGCGGAGAACCTGGATTGGTCATGAATATACAGGAAATTCTCCCAGAGCTTGAAACGCTCTACCGATTTGTCAGCGACAACATAAACAAGTTTCCAGTAGTTGTGGTAGACTCCATAGAGGCGCTAGCTGAAAAATACGATCTGGATCCGTCCATATTATTTTCAGTCATCCAGAAGGACCTGGTGGAAAATTCTGGCGCCAATATAATCATGATTATGGAAGCAGACAAGGATACAACTCTTGATTATTATGCAGATGGCGTAATAAAGATGAATTACTCCCTGA
>JAJYEP010000077.1:0-3021 GCA_021785735.1 Thermoplasmata archaeon
CGGGGAAGTGGTGGTTGAAAACAGGGAGCTTATCATGGACAGGCTCGGCAGATACATTCCCTTTAGGACTGGAAAAGATAACCCATGAATAAGAGAGAGGCAAATGATCTGGCCATGAGAAGAATAAGATACCTTGCCGATCTTTCCATGAGACAGAGCAATATCAGGCTTGCGCAGCGTTATGTCAGCATTGCAAGAAATATAGGTAAGCGAATGGACATTACGCTCCCGATTGACGTGAAGAGGTCTTTCTGTAAGAAATGCAATACCCCCTATGGACCAGAGAGCGTCATTAGACTGAAAAATAGAATATTGATCATAACCTGCAGCGTGTGCGGGGACAGGAGAAGGATACCTTACTGAATTCAGTCGTTCAGGGTTTCTATGTGGAACATGACCTTGAACCCTTCCATTGTAGCCTGAATCTTATCCGCAAACCAGACAGAATCTTCTGCGGTGGCGCTCTTTCCCCATTCATAAACCATGTCGTGCTCCCCCATCATGGGCTTGAATCCCAGAGATCGCAGACGGTTTATCACCTCACTGGGTTTCGCACCTTCACTTGAGAATGTAACATCCAAATAGGTTTTCATGGCAGTTGGTCACACATTATACCTGACTATTTATTATTTTTCTTGGAAAATTCCGGCAGGTAAATAAAAGTGGCTGGCTCACTTCCCGTTACCGAGCCTTGATGGCCACCAGTTGTATTTCTTGAGTATCAGCATTACCGCCGGAACGAAAAACGGCCAGCTGATGGCTGTGTCGAATATAACCCCCATGGCGACTCCCACTCCTATCTCCTGGATTATTTCTATTCCAGTGAAATCCAGAGCAAAGAATGTGACAAACAGGATGAGCCCGAGAGTGACAATCACCCCACCATTTTCAGCCATGCTCGTCCTGATAGCCTCCTCCGTGGTTTTGCCCTTCATGACCTCTTCCCTCACCCTGGTTATCATGAAAATATCGTAATCCATTCCAACTGCAAGAAGGGTTATGAATGTGAAAAGCGGGAGAAATATCAATAGGGGTACCCCTCCTATGTAATAGAACAGGATGTAGGTGAGAACCAGAGACATAATCACGGTTGCTATGACCATCAATATGAGCCTGATCGGAGTAAACACTGAACTCAACTGTATCAGCAGAATGACAAAGATGGAGATGGCAAGTATCGGAACTATATCGATAAAGGTTGAATGCGTGAAGGAGTTGGCATCGCTAAGCCCCTGCGTTATGCCCCCAACATAGAAATTGAAACCCTTCAAACTGATGGAAGATAACTCGCTGGGAATGAGGGAGTTCGCAGATATGGCGTTCTGTGAGTAGGCCAGACTACCCATCTGGAAATCGATCACTGCATATCTTGAGTCCACCTGGCTTATGTAGTTCTGGTTAATGTATGAGGTATAGTTTGAGACCTGCGAAGACGGGATACCGGAGAAGTCTGGAGATACGTAATATCCATAGGGATACGTCGGCCCATACACCTGGGTTATGCCGGAATTAAGGGAGAGTTCATTTTCCACCTGCGTGACGACCGCCATTTCTGTCGTATTATAACTGCCGTTGGAAAGCAGGAGTGGAGATGCAAATGACAGGACAATAAAATTCCTCTCGAAGAAATCGCCGTGGAATGACCCGTTCACGATCTGGATGGCATCAATTCCACTGCTTGCAGGAAGAAGCGCAAATATATTCATTCCAACGGGCGTAACTGAATAAACATAAAGAGCAGCAAGGGTCACGACAACGAAGACCACGAATACTTTGTTTCTGTTCCTGACTATATATGATCCAAGATTCTTCATGCCGTTCTCCATCGCAGCATGAGTCATCCTGGAAGGCTTGGAAGGCCAGAATATCCTTTCCCCTCCAAGGGCCAGCAGTGAGATGAGCATCGTTTCGGCAATGACAATGGTGAAGGCTATCCCGATTGCGTTTGTCAGTCCTGATCCGCTGAATATTGGGACGTTTGAGAGCCAGAGAATGAGATATGCCACAGTCACTGTTATACCGGAGGTGAAAACAGCATGTCCAGCCCACTGAGATGCATTAAGGACTGCTTCTCCGTTGCCGTTTCTCAACTCCCTTCTGTACCTTGCCATAATATATACTGCATAGTCCGTTGTCAGTCCCAGCAAGAGTATAAGGAGCAGGGTCGGAGTTATGAATGTGGCCTTAGAGTGGATTACGTACTCATAAAGCAACCCGTTAATTCCCATGCCGATAATTGCTGAAAACATGAAAAGGAGAAGTGGTATGAATGCGGCAATGGGCGATCTGAAGAACACGCCAACTATCACAACGGAAAGCATCACACCGAGCACCAGAGCCGTAATCAGACCGGTCATGGATTCCTGTTCCAGTTCGGAACTGAATGCCGATCCTCCCGCCACATAATAACTGCTTCCCCTGATGCTGTTCTGGAAAGGCACGGTGATTGCGGTGGCCTGATTTACAAGATCTATGCCGAAGGAGTTCTGGAAATTCACTATTATGAGGGTTGTAGTATTATCATATCCTATCATCTGATGGGCCACAAAGGGCGTTGGAAGAAACGGATATCTCCAGAAGCCCACGTTGTTCATTTCCACGTTGACTGACTGATTTATATTGCCATCCTTTGATCTGAGGAGAGCCGCGTAATTCTGGACCAGCGTGTTGTTGGAATTGACCTCCACGAGGGGATTTCCGTTCAGTAAAGTTCGTATTGAATTTATCACCACATTGGTGCTTTCCTGAAGCAGGACATAATCACGGCCCAGAAACTGATATTGGGGATTGAGATCAATGTTGAGGGCATCAAGGACAAACTGCCCTGGCGACATGTAAAGGTGATCGGTGATGAATCCGTTCGCCTGTGCATTTTCCTGCAGACCTCCTGCAGTCACCGATACTGAAAGTTGCGTAATTTCATTGTTAAAAATTGTGGGATTGGCGTACTGCGAAAGGGAAACATTCTGATCCAGAGATCTGTATATGAAGATCTGCTCCTGGTTTCCTCCTGTGATATTC
>JAJYEP010000077.1:3121-4326 GCA_021785735.1 Thermoplasmata archaeon
GTCACAACGACAAGCGAAGAAGAATTTGATGAATTCGTTGATGGAAAATACTGTGACAGAAGAGCCTGCGATCGATAAGATTGTGAGTTTGTGGGAACAATGTCGGAACTGAGGTTGTAGCTCACGTCGCTGAAGAACATCGTTGCAAACGGGAGCATGATCAGGAAGAATATAACCCAGAAAACGAGTATTTTCTTCCTGTTTCTGACGATGAATTCCCCGATTGACCTGAAATTCCTCTCAAACATGCGAAATGTGTAATCGTTAGATTATTATTAAATCGTACGCTATTTATTTAGATCAAAAAGTTCTTATTATGCAGGGTGCCTGGAATTACATTCCCGCACCGTCATGGAATGACGTTTGAAACTGTGCACTGCATTAATGTTTAATTCCACGATTCTCCATGTGGTCAATATGGAATTCAGGCAAATTGATCTGGAAGAATATTTCTATTCTCTGGTCAGGCAGATTCCGAGAGGGATGGTTACCTCATATGGCGACCTGTCGGAGGCAATGGGCGATAAGATCTCTGCACGGGCCTGCGGATATATGCTCTCTGTCAATCCTCACCCTGATTTTACTCCATGTTACAGGGTCGTTCATTCGACCGGCGATGTTGGAAATTTTACCCATCCGCTCGGCCCCGAAGAAAAGATAAGACGGCTCAGCAACGACGGCATCGTGATAGAAAACAAAAAAATAAGGGATTTTGAAAGAATCCGTTTCAGGGGATTTGTCTCGGACTGTCCACTGAAGCGTCTGCAGGAGGAGCAGAAGAAACTGGCAGAATCTATCTCTTCTGGTGATGGAGATTTGGGAGACGGCATCGCCGGGGTTGACGTGTCGTATTTTGGAAATATTGCGATTGGATGCACGGTCATTTTCAGGAACGGACAGATAACAAAAAAGTATTCCGTGACAAAGGTAAACTTTCCTTATATACCGGGATACCTTTCTTACAGGGAATTTCCAGCTGTATCCCTGCTTCTTCATGGGTTCAATGGTACTGTGTTTCTTGACGGTAACGGCCAGCTTCACCCGCGGAAAATGGGCCTGGCAACCTTTGTTGGTGTGAAATTAGGGCTAAGAACAATAGGGATCGCGAAATCCCTCACCAGAGGGAGGATTGAAGGCAGCTGGGTATACCTTGATAACGAGAGGAGAGGCTATATTATGAACAGCAAAACGATCATTAGCGCAGG
>JAJYEP010000078.1 GCA_021785735.1 Thermoplasmata archaeon
GAGATCCTCTTGAACTCAGTATATGGCGCCTTCCTCAGTCGCATGTAATGGTATGTTTCATTCATATTTCATGATTTCGGTTCCATGCTGAATTTAGGAGAAAAATCAACTAAATATTGACAGTGTCGCAAAGAAAGAGCGTGGTTGCGTATACCAGACTGCCAATGCGTTCCATCGTGCATATTTCTGGGGAATAATCTGTGTACGATTAGACCTTCTCTATCACGCATGCATTGGAAAGACCGCCACCCTCACAGACTGCTATGAGACCTTTCTTTCCGCCAAGTGTCTGCAGGCCGTTGATAAGCGTGGAAACTATCCTTGTCCCCGTAGCTCCCAGCGGATGACCAAGAGCAATTGCGCCTCCCATGGGATTCACTCGATCATTATCCACTCCAAGCTCCTTTTCCCATGCGAGCGGCACAGATGCAAAGGCTTCGTTCACCTCGAAGATGTCAATGTCGTCCGTTTTTAGGCCGGCCCGGGAGAGTGCCATCCTTGTTGCCGGAATTACGCCGGTGAGCATTATTATTGGATCGACCGCAGCGTAACCAAAAGAAACAAGTCTGGCGATTGGTTTCAGCCCCATTGAGTTTACCGCGCTCTTTGAAGCAAGTACACTGACACTTGCCCCATCCGATATCTGGCTTGAGTTACCCGCAGTGATATGATCTATTCCCGGGAAAGCCGGTTTAAGGGAACCCATCTTCTCCAGTGATACGTTTTCCCTTATTCCCTCGTCGATAGATATGATCTCCTTGCCAGTATTGATTGGAATTTTCTCACGATCTGCGATTTTTCTTGATCTTGATGCCCTGATGTGACTTTCCATGCTGAACTCGTCCATCCTGGTCCTGGATATTCCATATTTTTCCGAGATGAGGGATGCTGCCCTGGCCTGGCTGAACCAATCCCCGCCAAGTGAATAACGTGATCTGATCTCAGGGGTTATGGGAGTTCCAGTCGCACCGTCCTTTATGTTGCTGAACATTGGAACGCGCGACATTGATTCTATTCCAGCACAGATTTCAAGATCCGCTACTCCCGAGGCAATTTCTCCATATGCAAACTGCACTGCCTGTAGGCTGGAGCCGCATTGCCTGTCAATCGTGGTTGCCGGAACCGTTTCGGCAAGCCCAGCAGTGAGCCAGCTGTTTCTTGCCACGTTTGCGCCCTGCTCGCCTATCTGATCCACGCATCCTGCGATGAAGTGATCCGTGGAGGCGGGATCTATACCTGATTTCTCAATTGTCTTCCGCAGGACCTGGGCCAGAAGATGCTGCGCATGCACCCCGCTCAGTATGCCGTTTCGCCTTCCGATGGGGCTCCTCAGCGCTTCTATGATGTAGACATCCTCTGATCGTACCATTATGCTTTATTGTGCATGGTTTTTTTAAACCTTTGCTGCTGATCCTGTTCAGTGGAGATCTACCTGGCAATGCTTGGAATATTTCTGGGTGTGTCGCTGGCCGGCCCTCCCGGACCGGTGACTGCAGTACTGGTAAAGAGAGCATCTGTCTCCGTTCTGTCGGGTGTTTCAGTAGGCCTTGGTGCAATGTCTGCCGACCTTATCCTGATGATAATAACATTCTTCATAGGAATCACTCTTATCACCACCACCCTGGAAACATATGTTTTCATTATCGGTTCGGCATTTTTTCTGATAATGGCAGTACTTTCCCTCAAAAGCTCAAAAAGCGTGGATAGTGCTACCGGCAATGGGTATTTTTCTGGTTTGCTCATAGGAATCGTGAATCCCTTCCAGATAGGTTGGTGGGTCACTGCCGGCTTGAGTGTGTTCAAGAAATTCGGGTTTTTTCCATTCTATTTCATGTTTGTCGGGATCATTGGATGGGTTTTATTTCTCTCTCTGACTGTGAGAAAGAGCACGTTAAGATTCGGTGAAAAGGCAACAGATGCCATCCGGATTTTCAGCTTCGCAATACTGGCGCTATTCGCTATATACTTTGCATATATTGGTTTGGTTGATCTCATTTAGCGTTACCCTCCAAAATGAGATTCCCCAGGGCATTTCCCCTCATTTCAGGGAAATTTAAGAAACAGGATCTCTGTTAATGTGGACTTTTTAATCGATAAGCAAACCACGAGTGATGGTAATCCCTGAAGTCAATCATATATCTCTGCTTATCTCATCTGCCGCCATGGTTACAAGCTTTGTCAGGAGTTCGTCGATGAATTTCATTGCGACTTCGTCCTTCAATTCACCATTATCTGTAAATTTTTGTCCTGCAAAACTTATGAATATCTCTGGTTTTTGAATGGTCGAAGCCTCGAGGAACTGCAACACCTGCCGCAGGTGATACTGTGCCCTTGATCCACCGAGCATTCCGGTAGATGCACTCATTATGGCAACAGGTTTGCCTTTAAATGGGTTTTTGTCCATGGGTCTGCTCACAGAATCTATTGCGTTCTTTATGAATCCAGGTATTGAATAATTGTATTCCGGGGTTACTATGAGGATTCCGTTGGAGGATTCAAGGGATTTTCTGAAATCTTTCACAGCTTCTCC
The DNA here is from genome assembly GCA_021785735.1 of Thermoplasmata archaeon. GTDB lineage: Archaea > Thermoplasmatota > Thermoplasmata > Thermoplasmatales > Thermoplasmataceae > JAKAFX01. The sequence goes on from JAJYEP010000078.1 coordinate 2,531, forward strand.
CGGGTTTTCCTCATTGTCTGGGTTGTACACAGGAATTCTGCTGATATCAGAAATCTCAAGAGTTGAACCCTCAGGCATACGCATAGAGCACAATTTCAGTAACATGCTGTTGTATGATCTATGCCTGAGGCTACCGCCGAATCCCGCGATCCTAATTTCTCTGGCGATTGTCATTTCCTTGCATTTACCTGCGTTATATAAATATTCATTCCTGTTTTGGCTGCTGAGCCTCTGCTGGTTTCCTGCCTTTGAACCTCAAATAAATGAATAGAATGAATATGACAATAAGTACGATGATGAGCCAGAAAAATGCACTGTAAATACCGAAATTATGATACAGAGTCGAGTAAAATGTGCTGCTTGCCTCGCTTATGGCCTTCATGACTGCAACTATAACTGCGTCAAGAACTGCTGCCAGTGCCACGAGCACGATCATTATAACAACAAGAGAATATCTGTTTATTCTGAAATATTTCCTGATGCCTTTCTCTTCCATCCTTTGGTTATAATAAGAGAATAAATATAGTTATACATTCAGTTTCGATCTCATCCTCACTATGGGGTTGTGGAACAGATGAGTTCCAAATAAACATTCACCAGAAGAAAATGATATCCCCCTGAATACGGTATTCGGGATACGCTACTGCAGAGTGAGATCACTCCCAACTGAAACCTCTAAGTGAGTCATTTACGGGTTTTCGTTGGCTTCTCGGTTCTTGGAATGTTGTAAATTTTCCCTAAATAACCGAGAGATGGTAAAGTATTTTATAAACAGAAAGATGTGAGTGCAATGGACTCAACGAGAGTCGTGTGGAAGGTCAGCGTTCTTGGTCCTGATGGATCGGGGAAAAGTTCCCTAATTTCTAGGATAATCTATGATTCTGATTCTCCTGACATCCAGCCGAGGAGCATCCTCAAGAAAAGCCTTTCCATCGACGACAGAGGAAAGAAGATTCTTGTGGATCTCCTGTTTCTGGAGATAGATCCTTCCAATGGTGACGATAAACTCGTAGTGGGTTCAAATGCACTCATAGTCACCGCCGATCTCACAGACGAGTCCACCCTTTCTGACGCCGAGAAAATACTGCGTATGATTAACCGCACCGGATCAAAATCATTCATACTCCTTGTAGCCAACAAACTCGATCGCAAATACGAGGCGAAATTCTGGACAGAGGATCTGGATGCAATTTCAAAGAAATACGATGTACCATACATAGTGGCCAGCGCAAAAAATGGAGACGGTATAGAGGACCTTACTAAAATCCTGACAGGACAGCTTCTTAAGAGATTCCTGAAGAAGAGATTAAATGCACAGGGCAATTAGCAAATCTATTGTTTTTTCAATCAGGAACGATAAATCAGCGTCATTCCTGCAGGGTAAATACAGGGTTGGCAGGATACTGGATGGAGTGCTGCACCTCAGTCCAATGGAGGCAATGTACCTTTTCACGAAGAGGAGAATTGTGCCGGAAAATCCATCGCTCAATTCAGTTTTTTCGCTCATAGGCATTCTCTTTGATGATGACAGGGACCTTGATGTTTTCAGAATATATGAATATCTCAAGAACAGTGGTCTCGTGGTCAAAATTGAGAGCGACAGGCTGTTTTTCATGAAACAATCCGAACATAGTTACCTTGGGCCTGTGATCGTGAGACGCGAGTTTTCCGAGGAAAGCT
>JAJYEP010000019.1:0-16914 GCA_021785735.1 Thermoplasmata archaeon
TTTCAATAAGTATCAGCGTTGAAATGGGCACCGAGGCCATTGCCACCAGCTGGAACAGCACCATGATCAGAATGTATTGCGTTATGGTATGAACAAGCATTATGAGCATCAATGAGGCAAAACTGCCTACGAACCCTATCATTATGAAGATCTTCCTCTTCCTGAGATAATCGGAAATATTGCCCCAGAATATCAGAGCCAGAACGGATGCGATAGAGGCTGCAGATGTTGTTATGCCCATATAGAAGACATTGGATCCAAGATAGACAATAACGAATAATGGTATGAGCGGTGTCGTAACGCCTCCTGCCACATTAGCTAAGAAATAACCTATGAACCATTTATTGCTCGCAATTTTTTCTGGTTCAGGGCTCTCAATGTTTTCCGTGTTTGCGGGATACCAGACCAATACAAAAAATGTGTGACTTACAGTTGCTATTAGATATAAAAGATGAAAAATTTAAAAAAAATTTTCAGACGCAGTTCCGGTCAGTTGTGTGCTGCGTATCTCACTTCGCCTGAAATTTCCTCCAGAACCTTTCCTTTGGGCTCCGGTAGTGCAAATACGGTCAAAACGAACCCCAGTGCAGAGAGGAATGCCAGTATGAGAAACAGGCTTGACTCCCCAAGAGCCGCTATTATGATCACGTTCAGTGCGGTTCCTATGAAGGCTCCGGTTTTTCCGCCTGCTGCAGATGCCCCAGTCCCAAGTCCTCTCAGGGCTGTTGGGAAGACCTCGGGCGGATATATGAACGTGGTCACATTGGGCCCAAATTCTATGAAGAAGTAGCTCAATCCGTATATTATCAGGAATTCTGCAAGGAAAGCGGGTGAGAGCAGATAGCTGAATATGCCCAGAACTGCAAAGCTGACAGTCATGGCCAGGAATCCCACAAGCTGTATTGGCTTTCTGCCGATCCTGTCGATGGTGAATGTTGCTATCCAGTATCCAGGGAATGCCGCTATGCCGAATACAAGAAGAGTGTAAAACGATGTTGCCTTCAGTGCTGACATTCCCGTAACAGTCGAAGGGACAAGACCGGAAAGCATCTGGTTCGACATTATGGAGTTTCCGTACAGGGCCCAGTCCATGAGGAACCAGGATCCCGCTGTTCCAATCAGTGTTATGAGGAAAATCCTGTCGGTGAAGAGCTTTGACCACTTAATCCTGGTGGATTTTGCCACTGTTCCGGTTTCGTCCACACTGACACCCGATACCTTCTCCCAGTTCTTCGCCGCTGTCTTTGCGTCTCCTTCCACGTTCAGTGAGTATTTGGGTGTCTCGGGCAGTTTTCTCCTTCCATAGATCACGAACAGTGCCGGAATTGCTCCGAAGGCCAGCATCAGTTTCCATATCAGAGCCGGCGCCATGCCGGAATATATCAGCCCCAGTGTTATGGCAGGTCCCACGACGAGACCCAGGGACTGCATGGAAAACACCATTCCCACGAGCATTCCCCTCTTCTTCGTGTTTGAATACTCTGACATGATGGTTGAGCTCGTAGCGTAGTCACCGCCAATGCCGATACCGAGCAGAAATCTCCAGGCGATAAGCGTCAGAACACCGTTCACAGGCGTGAGAAACGCACTTCCAAGTGCGCCTATTATCAGAAGCACGAGTTCTATCCCGTATACCGCTTTCCTGCCAAGCATGTCAAGCAGTCTTCCGAAGACAACTGCACCTATTACCGCTGAAAGAAGTGCGGTTGAGGCAATGAGCGATTTTGCCCCCACAGAGAGCGCTGCCCATCCCGACAGGGGGAGCAGGGCAAGCACGGCTCCTATTATGAACAGATCGTAGGCGTCGGTAAAGAAGCCCATTCCGGCTATCAGCCAGGTCTTGTAGTGGAATCCCTTTACTTCGGTATTGTTGATGGAATCGAGTAAATCAGATTCCCCTTTTGGTTCTCCAATATTATTCATCAGCATTTGATCGGGGCTTTAACTATAAATGTTATCAATATAAATTCTATATCTATATATATAATATATTTTTTTCGGTATGTATATTTTTCTTATTTAAATAAATATTTTTATTATTAAATCGGCATGGTTCATTTACGCACATTGACCATTCTCGAAACTTTATACGCTTGGTGGCGAAACGGGAATCCCAGTGCTGGAGATATCTCTTCTTGCGATCTCCGTATTCTCTCATATAATGGTCAACAGTTTATTCTGGATAGTGCAGGTATTTGTTTCCCAGATTCTCGAGGAAAGATTAAGGAAGTGGAAGCCCTATTGATTACGTTCAGGTGTGCTGACATGGACGGAAATTCCTCATTATATCCAATAGTGTTTGACAATCATGTTCATCTGAGAAAGGACGGATTCTTCAAGGATGCAGTGAAGAGGTTCATCGTATCGGGAGGAAATGCGTTCAACCTTGTCAACCTGCCTGATTATGGAATTGCCCCTTCGGAATATTACGAGAGGTTGTATTCAAATACTCTGGAAATTGCCGATGCTGTTCGCCGTGAATTCGGCATCACAGTGCTTGTTACACTGGGACCGTACCCGCTTGATTACTTCTTCTTCGAGAGGGCATTGATCGAACCGGCAAAGGCAATGAAGAAGGGAATCGACGTGGCTGCCAGGTTTGTAATGGAGGGGAAAGCGCACGCAATAGGGGAAGTGGGGAGACCCCATTTTCCTGTAAGCGATGATATATTGAAAATATCTGAGGATATTTTTGAATATGCGATAATGTCATCGAAGGATCTCGGGAAACCTGTCATAATGCACACCGAGGATCTGACAGAAAAATCCCATAGAGACCTGATTGAATTTGCAAGAGAAACAGGCATGGATCCAAGAAAACTGGTGAAGCACCATGCGCTTCCGGCAGATTTTGAAATACGGGATCAGATGACCCTTTCAACACTCGCATCAAGATCAAATGTTAGAGTTGCAGCATCATCGGACAGGGATTTCCTTCTGGAGACCGACTATGTCGATGACAGGAGCAAGCCGGACAAGGTAATACCCATAGATTCTGTCCCGAAGAGAGCTATCATGATTAAGTCCGAATATGATGACTGGGAAAGAATACTTGAAACCGCCTTCATAAGGATGCCAGCATTCCTTTATGGGAATGAACTGTTCAATTTGTGATCTGATCAAAACACAACTTACCTTATATACGAAACTATCATGGTAAGATCATGACCCTTCCTCCTACTGAAATCGACAAGATCTATTCCGATTTGCAGAGTGCAGTAAGAGTTGAAAAAAACAGTAAAAGGATAAGAAAAATAGAATCAAAATTTTACAGTCGAATCGTTGAAGCGTTAGATTCCCTTGAGGAGGAGTCCATCAAACAGGCGCCTGTCAATATAGACGAATACATTGCCATAAAGCAGCGGAAGACCCAGATAGAGCATGAGTTCAATTCCCTCTTCCAGCTCAGATTCACCAAGATCCTTCGCCTTTCGGTCTACGATATGGATGATGAACTTTCACAGCTCATAGATGTCGAGAAGGAATTCCTTTCCAGGGTGAAGGCCATTGTCAAGGCCGAATACGATGTTCTTCTCAACAGGGCAAAGCCTGCCCAGGAGGTCCGGAAGGAGAAGGTCGAGCCCGCTCCAGAAATCAGGATGATTCAGCCGGAACCTGCAAAGTATACGAAGAAGGATGCGGATGAGTTTGTTCTTGTGCGCATTATCGGTGATCAACCGCCGATTGCAATGCCGGAGAGGAATTATTACCTGCGCGACAATGATCTTGTTCATCTCAGGAAGAAGTTCGCAGACCTCCTGATAAACCGGAAGATTGCGGTTAAATCTGAAATACCTGAGAATCTGTGACCACAGGGAAAAGTTAATCATTTCAGAAACTCATGCTGTACCTGAAGGGTAAAAGCCCGAGGGCAACTTACGCTCGTATGAGTGAGGAAAGTCCCCCCTCCACGATACACCCCAAGGGATGCAAATCCCTATTCCGAGAGGAATGGTAAAGATAAAAGAAATGTACGGCCCCGGTCAAGGATGATTCTTCGGATGACGTTTCCGGGAAAACCGATGGGAACATCTTCCTGGGGGGAGAAAGTCTAAACAGGACCCGTGAGCGGTATCGCAAGGTCCGGGTAAGACGTGGATCTTTGATCCGGCAGTTCAATGTTGCCACCTGCCGCTGGCAGGGAACAGAAAGGGGCTTATTCCGGGCATTTACTCTCCAATCTTGCTCTACTTTGTTCAATGATCTGTTGTGATAGACTGAATCTTCTTTAATGCCGTTTCAGGTATTATTAACATATCATATGTCGCTGGAACCGCTAATAAAATATAATAATGCGTAAACTATAGATCATTATCATGCCTGACAAGGAATGCGATGTGAAGGGTTGCGAGAATGAGAGTTTCCAGACGGTTCCGGCAGACCTGGCCTCAAAACTATTCCAGTTCAAGGAGAAAAAGACCAAGGTTCATCTTTGCAGGGAACACTACAAAGAATACAAGAAGGCAACCAAGAAAGAGAGAGAACTTGACAGGCTTGCCTGGAAATAAGGATCATGGAATCTACTAACCTTGGAATATCGGTTGTCATTACCACATACAATGACGGGGACTATCTCAGAGATTTACTGGACAGTCTGGTCGTTCAGGAGCAGCCTCTTGAAATTGTGATCGTTGATTCACTCAGCACCGATAATACCTCCACCATCCTGAAGCAGTATGCTGCAAGGTATCCATTCATCAGATATATACGGAGGAAATGCTCCCGTGGAGAGGGCAGGAACATAGGGGTTTCCGAATCGAAATATGACTATATCCTCTTCACAGACGGGGATGCGATAGCCAATGCCTTCTGGGTGAGAAAGATGAGAAAACAGTTTGCCCGCGGATACAGGGTTGTCGCCGGGAAAACGATACAGATGGGTTATGGACCCTTTGAAAAACTCGCCAGGGTTGAACTGTTCTTTGAAAATTATGACGTCACATATCCGTCGGTTAATCTTGGATATCTGAAGACGCTTTTCCTCGATCTTGGCGGTTTTGACCCCGATTTCATAACAGCGGAGGACATCGACCTGAACATAAGGGCTGTTCTCAGGGGGGCTAAGATAGGTTACTGCGAGGAGTGCGTGATTTATCACAGAACGCGAAGCACCGTGATCGGATTCATTCAACAGGCATTCTGGAACGGTTTCGGCAGAAAGCAGCTGACGAGGAAGCACCAGCATGTGTGGTCGCATTTCAAGCCCTCGGCACTGTTCGATCCGAAGGTGATCAATTTCTGGTACATCATAAGGGGCGTTTCGGCAATAGTCGGATATGTCACCTGCAGATTTTTCGGGCTCGATTTCATCAGGCATTACCACAAGACATCCGAGACTGCAATCGTGAGCGGAAAAATCAACGACGGAACGTAGATTGAATATCTTTGGATATTTTGTGACTGCGAATTCCATTAAAAAAACTTTATCCAATGTTGTTATATAGTGTCCATGACCGACCAGAATAAATTTATCCCTGACAGAAAGGTTCAGGGTGATTTCGTAAGCACACTGATAAGGCAATTCAAGTTCAAGCGTGAGGATTTCAGAACAATAGGAAGCATAGGCGGTTTCACATCCCTTATTGATCTGGGAAATTTTGCAGTGGCATTCAACACAGACAATGTCGGTACAAAGTCCATTATTGCGGAAGAGGCTGGAAGGTACGATACGATAGGTATTGACTGTATCGCGATGAACGTGAACGATACAATAACAAGCGGAGCCGAACCGATCTCAATGGTCGATTACATAGAACTCAACCAGGTTGACAACGAGGTGGCCAGGCAGCTTGGAGTAGGACTCAATGTGGGAGCACAGATGGCAAACATCACAATAGTCGGGGGGGAGACATCCATAGTTCCCGATCTTGTGAAGCATATCGATCTCGCAGGTACAGTGTTCGGTATCGTCCAAAAACCACAGATCATAAACGGCGAGAACATACATGACGGTGATCTGATGTTTTCGCTTGGCAGCAGCGGTATTCATTCCAACGGTTTCACCACTGTAAGGAGGATTCTGAGGGAAAATGAAATCGCGCTGGATTCAAAATTTCCCGGAGAGAGCAAGACTGCCGCGGATCTTCTCCTCGAACCCACGAGAATCTACGTGAGGGAAATTCTCGATATAATGGATCTTGTGGACATAAAGGGGATGGCAAACATCACCGGCGGCGGGATCAGGAACGTGACGAGGCTGAAGGACATGAAATATATCATCGAGAATCCTGTTGATCCACAGAATGTGTTCAAGAAGCTTCTTGATCTGGGAAACATAGACAACCAGCAGGCCTACGAAACCTTCAACATGGGAATGGGATTCATATTGATAGTCGACCCGGAAAGCAAGAAGGATCTGATGAACAAGCTGAGGAACAAGGTCAGCATAAAGGAGATCGGGCACGTTGAGAACGGAACCGGCATTGGTATACCGTCCCTTGATGTGTACTACAACGGATATTTTTGATGACTTAAATAATACTTCAATGCAGTTAATTACATTTATTTAGTAAGAGGAAATATTGTTTCAATGAAAATAATAGCAGTTGTTGACGAAGAGAACTACATCACACCTCTCGAATATGGCAGTTCCATAATGCTGATTGACGATGAGACAAGAAAGATAACGGAATATGAGAACCCTGGTTTTGGCGCCATCCATGGCGGAAAGGAGAGGGCAATGTCAGCAATCCTTACCCTCAAGCCGGATGCAATCGTTGTGAAGGAGGGTACTCTCTGCCCCGGATCATACTTCATGTCCAAGGGAAAGATGAAGTACATCAACACGGAACACGAGAAGTTTGACGAAATAATGAAGAATCTTCCTGATCTGCAGAAGAAAGCAGTCGGTGAACTTGAACCCATAATGTATCAGGAATAAATCAGGCCCTGCCTCTGCTTTTCCCGTATTTGATTGCGGAACCGATCAGGTGGGAAATCCTGACTGGTTCCGGCATCAACCCTTCTTTTCTTGTTTTTTCGATTATTCTCCTTGCCTCTGAAATTTCTATGCCTTTAAGATTTACGTAGATCGATTTTCTGTTGCCGATTTCAATCTTCTCGATCCTGCTGCGCCTTATGATGTCTATTCCCCTCTGCGGTTCGGAGTGGTGTTTTTCTATGGCACTGATGAGTGCCTCCTTGTCGGGTTCTCTCCTTGTTACAGAAATAACAGGCCTTTGTGATTCCTCATAGACTTCGTCCAGATCACAGATATTCATCCCGCCGAATGTGATCCCATCTGTCATCACCAGGTTCACCGATTCCCCCATATCATGGTTAAGGATGTCGATTATGGCGTCTGTGCTGTCATAACCGTCCAGCATGATTTTCCTGATGATGATGCCCTCGATCTTGAAATCCATCCTCATAACCGTCATTACAAGTTCGGTCTGATCATCCCTGTCTCGCCTGAACGGGGCATCATCCACGCCAAGAATCCGGATGTTTTTCTTCATTCATTTTACCTGCTGCTGGAATATAGATCGGACCCACGCTCTTAAAGGCTATCGAGTTTGTTCAGATCGTTTTTCCTGTGAAACTCATGTTTCTCACAATGGAAACATGAAACTGCAATCTGGATCTGCCAGGTATTTATTCCGAAATCCTGCAATATAATTTATGACACCAAAACGCTTATATCAAGCAAAACAATACCACGCTTACGCTCTGTTAATGCACTCTATGATTGAATAAGTCATGGGGGAAGGGTTAGAGGTTTTAATTAACCGATGATACCAATCATTTAATTCAAGTAAAAGGCAAAATGGATTGTGTAAAACTGCTAAGCTACTTGGGGGATGGTTTGGTTTGGGCTCTGATGAAGGACGTGCCTAGCTGCGAAAAGCCTTGGGGAGGCGCATGGAGCCTTAGATCCAAGGATCTCCGAATGGGACTTCCTGTCCTATGGACACTCCGAAAGGAGAGGGAACCCGGGGAATTGAAACATCTTAGTACCCGGAGGAAAAGAAATCAACCGAGATACCGTTAGTAAAGGCGATCGAAAGCGGTATAGGGCAAACCGAAAATCTGCCGGAAACGACAGACTGATGTGGAGTTTGGACCTTTTTCAATGCTTCGTCGTTCGACCGTAATCATCTGGAAAGATGAGCCAGAGAAGGTGATAGTCCTGTGCGGGAAGAATGACATGCTATGAGAAGAGGTATCCAGAGTACCGTGCGTCGTAATTCGCGCGGGAATATGGGTGGCACTAACATCCAACCCTAAATATGTCCCAAATCCGATAGCGTACAAGTACCGTGAGGGAAAACTGAAAAGCAACCCGAAAGGGTAGTAAAAAGAACCTGAAACCAAGTAGCGATAAACTTATAAGGCACCAAAGGAGTGATAGTGCTAACCACACTTGACCAGTGTTTTATTATCCGTGTTGAAGAACGGGCCAGGGAGTTTTGATGTGTGGCAAGGTTAATCATTAATTGAGTAGCCATAGCGAAAGCGAGTACCCGCACAGTAATGGAGGGGTAGCGTACATAAATGCGTCAGTCACATGTGGAAGACCCGAATCCGGTCGATCTACGCCTGAGCAGGTTGAAGCTTAGCGAAAGCTAGGTGGAGGACCGAACCAGTTCTGATGTGCAAATCGTTTGGATGACTTGGGTGTAGGGGTTAAAGGCTAATCTAGGCCGGTAATAGCGGGTTCCCCCCGATACTACCCGCAGGTAGACCTTGATGGAGATGCCATATGAGGTAGAGCAACCGAATAGTAGGTGAGCAACCGAAAGGTTGCGCCAACTTATCGAACTCCGAACTTGTGTGGATCGTAGAAGTCAGGTGCTAGAGTTCAGGGATAAGCTCTGAACTCGTGAAGGGAACATCCTAGACGAGGGTTAAGGTCCCTAAAACTAACTAAGTGCGAATTAAAGAGGTTTATAGCCTAAGACAGTGTGGAGGTTGGCTTAGAAGCAGCCATCCTTTAAAGAGTGCGTAACAGCTCACTCACCGAGGCTGTATGTCTCGAAGATGGAAGGGGCTAAAGTTAGTTACCGAGACCTTCGAACACCGAAAGGTGATTTGGTAGGGGGGCGTGCCATATGGGCGGAAGGTTCTTCGAGAGAAGGGCTGGACCGTACGGCATCGCGGATCCTGGTAAAAGTAGCAGAATAGAATCGTGGAAATCGATTCCGCCGAAAGGGCTAAGGGTTCCTTGGCAATGTTCGTCAGCCGAGGGTTAGTCGATCCTAAGGTCGTCCCTAATAAGAAACGACCGAAAGGGAAGCTGGTTAATATTCCAGCACCATGAGCGTTTTGCTCATATTTTTAGCTTCCAGATATGAAAGGTAGGCTTGCCTGCCTATTGCATCGTATATGCCTGTGAAGAGTCGTAATGACGTAAAACAGGTGAAAATTATGCAGTCTCCCTTAGGAGATCTTTTAAATTCTGGGAGCCTGTGAAACTGAATATGAGGTCAGGCTTATGTCCGTACCAAGAACCGACACAGGTGCCCCTGGATGAAAAGTCCAAGGCGTTTGGGAATAATGGACGTGAGGGAACTCGGCCAAATAGCTCCGTATCTTAGGTATAAGGAGTGCCTATCCCGAGATGGAATAGGTCGCAGTGGCAAGGGGACCCCGACTGTTTACCAAAAACACAGATCGCTGCTAGTCCGTAAGAATGTGTATAGCGGTCGAAACCTGCCCAGTGTCGGTACCTGAAAGCCCCGTTCAAGGGGAAGTAGGGCCGATAAACGGCGGGGGTAACTATGACCCTCTTAAGGTAGCGTAATACCTAGCCGCTTAATTGGCGGCTTGCATGAAGGTTCAACGAGAGTCCCACTGTCCCCACGTTCAGCCCCGTGAAATTGATGTACTGGTGCACAATCCAGTGTCTCCCACTTGAAAGCGAAGTCCCCGTGGAGCTTTACTGCAACCTGTAGCTGTAATACGATTCTTAATGCGTAGCGTAGGAAGGAGCTGCTAATGTCTGGGTTTTGGCCCAGGCGGAGGCGCCGATGAAACACTTCCCTTTAGGAATTGCGTTACTAACCTCGCAAGAGGGACACCTATTGGCGGGCAGTTTGGGTGGGGCGCCACACCCCTGAAAAGTTAACAGGGGTCCCCAATGGTTAGCTCAGGAGGGTCAGAAATCCTCCGTAGAGTGTAAGAGCAAAAGCTAGCTTGACCGTGTTGTGCCCAATAAGCAACGCGGATGCGAAAGCAAGGTCTAACGAACCACCCTGCCCCCTTTAGTGGGGGCGGGTGATAAGAGAGAAGTTACCCCAGGGATAACTGAGTTGTCCTCGGCAAGAGTTCATATCGACCCGAGGGTTTGCTACTTCGATGTCGTCTGTTCCTATCCTGGTGCTGAACAAGGTGCCAAGGGTGGGGCTGTTCGCCCATTAAAAGGAATCCTGAGATGGGTTCACTACGTCGCGAGACAGTAGGGTTGCTTCTCAGTGGGAGTGCTCGATGTCTGAAGGGAAGGAGCCTTTAGTACGAGAGGAACGGGGGTTCGTGACTTCTGGTTTACCGGTTGTCTGGCAAGGCATCGCCGGGTAGCCACGTCATACTCGGATAAAAGCTGAAAGCATCTAAGCTTGAAGCCGTCCCTGAAAATAGACATCGTCATCAGGCCACTCCTAGAAGAGGAGGTTGATAGAACTGGGATATAAGTGTCAAGCTTTTGCGAGGCATTAAGTCCACAGTTACTAATAGGCCGAATGCACAATCCATGCTAAATACGTTAAATGATTGGTATTAAGAAACCTCTAACTTTATAGAGCTATTTTTTATTTTTATTGTATCCTTGATATGCTGTGCATATCATTTTCTGATCAAAGAAATCATACTGTTCCCTTAAGTCTGTTATCTGGCAACTTTTATTTATTGATTAGCACTGATCAGTTGATAGAAGTGAACGACCGCATAGACCAGAACATAAAGAATTTCATGAAAACCCTGCCCTCGGAGGATATCTATTTTGAAGCAGTACGGGAAATAATCAAGGATATCCTCAAGGAATACATCAAGAAGAGAATAAATGACGATCCGGAGCTGAAAGCCGGAATTGCGGACGTTCTCAAAGAGTTCATTGCAGCCAAGCTGAAGGAATACGATTCCATGGCGAGAATGGCAAGAATAACCGCAAAGATTGGCGTCAAGATTGCACCGGATTCCATAAAGGATGAGGCCATGGATGATTTCGTGAACGTGTTCCAGAAGGAGATCGAGGAAATAATCAAGAAAACGCTTTGATCGTATTCACTCCATAGCCTGGAATTTCTTCACTATTGTTGACATTGAGTGAAGATCGAACATTGTCATGATCGATGGCTTTGGATTGAAGTTCATCATCCTCTGATACTCGGTCTGTGACTGCCATGTTGAGGAGTTCACGTACCTGACGCCCTTGTAGTTGCCAAGCGCGTGTGAGTGGACATGTCCGGTTATGAATATGTCCGGCACGGTGTCGATGACATGATAATCCTCCTGCGACGGTATCAGCGGCGTCTTTCCCCCGTATTTTATGGCAAGGTGCCTTCTCTTGAGCATCTCCTCTATTGCCCTTCCAATGGTATCAAAATTGAGCCCTGGAATGAGTTCCACCATGTCGTTCAGCGACATCCCATGGTAGAGCAGCACATTCCTTCCCTCCAGTATCAGATTGAAGGGATTCGGCAGCAGCACTGCGTTCTTCGGAAACTCTTTCTTAATCCTGTCCGGAAAAACCGGCTGCGGTTCAGCAAGCCTCACTATGTCATGATTTCCCGGCATGATGAACGTCGTTATGTCCTCGGGTATTTCCCTGATGTATTCTGCCAGCTTGAAATACTGCTCCAGCGGGTTCAGTATCTCCAGGTCATCCTCCTGCCCGGGATAAACGCCTATTCCGTCCACCACGTCTCCGCTGAGTATGAGGTATTTCACGTTCTGCGCATCGCTGTCCGAAGACTTGAGCCATGATATCATTCTTCTGAAATCATCATCCCTGAATGTCTTGCTCCCAACGTGGATGTCTGATAATGATGCTACATAAACCGGATCTCTCCCGGTATCCTCGATGATCCTTGCAGGAACGTCCGGCCTGATGATCTCGTTCACGAATATGGTTGGAGTCTTTCCCTGTGATACCGAACCCACAATACCTATGACCTCGTCCTGAAGGATCAGTTCCCTGGAAACCCCTTTTCCCTTCATCAGTATGACTGATATCTGATCCTCCATGTCCTCTATCGTGATCTTCCTGTGACCGTTCACAGTTGTCGAGACTTCGGAAACCATCCCGATTATCTTGACCTCTCCCTGCGATCTCTTTGCCAGCTTTATGGGGATGCTTCCCCTCATTGCGCTGGACAGCGCGATTATCCTCTTGAGCTTGGAATACCTGCTCACAAAATAACCCCTGAAGTCGTCCACCGAGCTCCTGACCTTTATGTCCGGAAAATTGATCTCAAACCTGCTGTCATCCTGCTTTATTCCATTCCTCAGCACGTCGAGAATATCAGATTCAGAGAGATATCCCTGGGAGACGACAGGATCGGTCAGCATGTTTTCAATAAGGGGCCCTGCATTCCTGTGAAGGATTATCTCCAGTGCCCTTGGATCCACCAGTATGCCATGGGAGTGAAAAAATTCCAGAATCCTGGTTCTGTCTCCATAGAGTAGATCCATGGAAAGACTAAAGGGCAAACCTCATAAAAACATAGTGTAAACGCTTTATCGAAACTGCATTGATCGCAAGAGGTATCATGGACGTTTTGCCGTTACTGAAAGAAGCCTCTTCTTCAAAAATTCCCTGTCAAGGTTTGACAGAAAATATCCAAGGCGCGGCCCGCGATCCTTTCCTATCAGCGCACGGTAGAATGCCGCGAACCCTTCCGCAGGCGGGATGTTCATCCTCTTGATGATTTCATGTACTGAATTGTGTATATCCTCCGGATTCCATCCAATGATGTCCATAACTGAGATGAACTCCTGCAGGATCTTTTTGTCTGAATCGGTCAGCGTCGCAGGATCGTTGACGCCAAGCATCCTGAATTTAACAGATTCCGGAGCGTATTTGTTCAGCCAGTTCCTCACAATCTGAATCTCATTCTTGATGTCATTATCCAGATTGTCTGACTTATAACCGCCTTTCTGCAGTGCCCTCAGGAGATTCCTGTCGTCAGGGTAGATCTGCACCAGGTTCACAATGTGCCTGAAGCTCACCTCAGGCGGCCTGACCTCCTTGCCTGTGGATGAATATTCCACAACGCTCCTGAAATCAGGATCACCCACAGTATCCTCGCCGTAATATGCGGAAAGATATTTCTCGTACTCGTCCACAAGGTTGAGGAGCCCGATTCCGGGATCGAAATCTATGTGCCTTGACGGATTGTTCTTTGCAATGATGAATCTCATGATTGCCGGAGGTGCGAATTTCAGGACTTCGTTTGCGGCTATGGATATACCGGTTGATGAATGCATGACACCCATGCCCTTGAGAAATATTCGTTCATACAGAAGCGGTGCGGGCGGATCTATCCCGAAGATCTCCTTCGCTATGGCCTTTCCCGTATCGTATGAACCGCCTGCTGCGCCATGATCCTTTCCGAAGGGTTCTATTGTGACTGAGAGAGCATACCATTTGGCCGGCCATTCTATTCTCCACGGCATCTTGCCGTCGTCCTTCCTGATGTCAGCCTTTCCTGAATGCCCGCACTTGCATGTATATTCGACATAAGGGCTTGAGAATGATTTCACCGAGGTTGTTGTGATTGATCCGCACTTCTCGCATATTGGCTGGTACGGGGACCATCCTTCCTCGATCTTCCTGCCGGATATTCTTTCCAGTATTTCCGCAACCTGGTCCTTCCTCTCGAAGAGTATCTCGATCGCCTTCTGGAATTTCCCGGTTGCATACAGGTTGGATGTCCTTATCACCTCGACACTGACATTCAGTGCATCAAGGGTGTCAAGGAAAGGAGCCAGAAAATATTCCGAGTACGTGCCCTTTCCGTCCGGAGAGGGAATCCTGTAAAGCGGCTTGCCCACATGACTGCTGTAACTGGCATCGAGGAATGGATACACCTTCCTGAGCGGGTCCATGTCGTCGCAGAGATAGATAAATCTTGATTTTAATCCGCTCCTGAGACTTGCCTTATACAGCATGTCGCCGGTGAGGATTTCCCGCATGTTGCCCACATGAATCGGGCCGGACGGGGAGATTCCCGTTGATATTGTCTGATTTCCAGTGACATTCCTGAAATATGCGTCTGCCCAGTGCATTTCTGTTCTTATTCCCTAAAGGTCGCCGACAAGATGTGTCCTGAAGAGCGCCCTTATTCTCACTCCGAGAATGTCGTCTCCCTGGAGTTTCGAAACCAGGACAACAACCAGGACAACCTTGCCACCGGCGTTCTGCACGTCGGTTATTGTCCTTTTTATTGTCTCGCCTGTGCTTGCAACATCATCTATGATCACGACATTCTTTCCGTTGACCGATGCAAAGTTACTGCTGAAGAATCCCTCTTTCCTGCTTGGGTGCGGCCTGTAAACGATTATCTCCCTGTCAAGCAGGTATGATACCATTGTTGCGTACGGAATTCCGTTGATCGTTATTCCAAGGATTGAGTCGAACTGGAATTCACCCTTCCTTGCTTCCTCCTCTATGATGTCGGCCATGATTTCCGATATGCTTGATATCCTGCTGCCGTAAACACCCACGCTCCTCCATCCGACTCTGACATCCTTCACCTTGGATTCCTTGAGGAACTCCCGGCTGAGCAGCCAGCTCACAGTGTTGACAGAAATGTGAAGTTCAGTTGAAATGTCCTTGTCCGCAAGCCCCTTGTTCTTAAGATCCAGTGCCCTTTGATACAACTCTTCTATACTTTTCATATGACCAGATATTAATACCTTATTCTAAAATATGTTGATTTAATTCCATGTATCAGAAAAGTTCCGCATACCGATTATCCAGAAGCCTGAAGGACAGGTTTTCTATTCAATGATAGCACTCATTTCCCTTGCGATTCCCGTGGACAGGTCAAGCATTTCATCGCTGCTCGCCGATTTCCTCTCCCAGGTGATGTTCCTCGAACAGAATCTCGGTATCACATGAACGTGGTAATGCATCACCCTCTGGTTTGCGCACCTTCCGTTGTTCTGGTTTATGTTGATTCCGTCGGCTCCAGTGAAGTTTTTAACCGCTATGGAGGCAAATCTTGCAATTCTGAGAACCTGATGATATCTCTCCTCGTCAATCTCGAATATGTTTTCGAAATGATCCTTTGGTATCACCAGCACATGACCCAGTTCGACAGGAGCGTGATCCATGAAAGCCATCACTTCCGAATCCTCGTAAATAATGTACGCAGGCTGCTTCCTGGATACAATATCACAAAAAATGCAATTTTCGGAGATCATTCATCCCTGAATATTACACAGATATAAATTTACAATGAAATTTTCTGAATCATTGCTACCCGATAAAAAGGATCAAAGATAAAATAGACCTCTGCAATCTTGAAGCCATGGCACACGGAAACATCAAGGTAAACGAGCCTCCACCACAGCCCATCATAGCTCCACCCGGAAAGTCTGAAAAGTACAAGGGTGTCAAACACACAATACTTGTGATGAGCGGCAAGGGGGGCGTTGGGAAGTCCACTGTTGCGGTCAACCTTAGCGTGACGCTGGCGCAGATGGGCTATTCTGTCGGACTTGTTGATGCCGATATCAACGGCCCTGACGATCCAAAGATGCTCGGTGTCACCGAGATGAAACTATATGCGGACGATAACGGCATTGTTCCTGTCATGACCCAGTACGGAGTCAGGGTTGTGTCAATGGCATTCCTTCTTCCTTCGGAGGATACCGCGGTGATATGGCGCGGTGCACTGAGACACAAGGCGATACAGCAGTTTCTTGAGGATGTCTCCTGGAAGGATACCGATTACGTCATCATTGATTTCCCACCCGGAACCGGCGATGAGGCACTCACCGTAGCTCAGCTGATACCTGATTCAGACGGAGTGATAATAGTGATAACACCACAGGAGGTGGCACTTCAGGATGCCAAGAAGGCCATAAATTTCGCACAGCAGATGAAGCTCAAGGTGCTTGGCCTGATCGAGAACATGAGCGGATTCAAGTGCCCGCACTGCGGTGAGACAATAAACATATTCAAGACCGGTGGCGGTGAGAGGGTCGCAAAGGAGCATAACATACCCTTCTTCGGCAGGATACCCATATTCCCTGAGGTCGTTGACATGGCTGATCAGGGGGTTCCCGCGGTCATAAAGAACGAGAGCATGATGGACAGCTTCAAGCTGATCGCGCAGAACCTGATGGAGCATGTGGAGGATGGAAACAAGAGCCAGACCGCTTCCTGAATTCCTTTTTATTAATCAGGAACATTCGAACTTTCAGCGGATAAGACTTTTTCACGATCTTTCCTCCAGCGAAAACTGCATTGACACCGACTGTAATTATAATTCACTGAAATTAAGATGAATCAAGTAGATCTTTCTGAATAAATTAATGCAATTACTGTTCAAAATTGGAGGCTGACCCAGATGAGATCAGCCCTTAATGCCACTGATGTTAAAATTATGTTTTTCGTGACCGTCTCCACATGAATGCTGCCAGGCCTGCCACAACTATAACTGCTGCAACTGTTCCGATCACAATGTAGCCAGTATATGAGGCGCTGGAGACTGGTGAGAATTTTACGTTCACGGAAACCGCCGATCCTGCCACCGTCAAGTTCCCTGTTCTGTTTGTGATTGAATATCCGCTCACAGGACTTATGGTATAGCTGTATGTTCCATTTGTCAGGGACAGGGTCGTTAGAGTACCAGTCACGTTGTATTCATGCCCGTTTACAGTGATGGTCCATGTGGAATTTGCAGGGAGACCTGTCTCTGAAATAGTGACATGGTACACTGCCGGCGAAAACTTCACGCTTATTGAGAC
>JAJYEP010000019.1:17014-19616 GCA_021785735.1 Thermoplasmata archaeon
TCAGGTCCAGGCATGTAGGCAAAATTCCTTCCACTGAAAAGAAGGGTGGTGTTATTGACCTCATTGCTGACCATGTAATCACCTGATGAACCGTATGGATACAGCAGAGATGGATAATAATTGGTAGGCGCAGGATAGTAATTTTCAGATCCTGTTGAGAGATTCAGCACATCGATGCCGGTGCCGTTCGCTACCAGCATGTTCTGATCAAAGATGGTCGGCGATAGAACAACAGGATATCCCTGAACGAAAAACTGGGGACCCAGGCTCGTAAAATCATGTTCACCGACTATAGTTCCTGAGGGTTGAAGCGTGAAGACCGTGCCGTTGCTGTTGTTTGTGCCATTGTATCCAAACGCATATATCAGGTCAGACTGTGGAGACTGGGCAATATTGAATGCTGAGTTCCTGAGATCAGCAAGAGTGACATTTTTGATTATCGACATTGATTTGGCGTTAATTATTGTAAGGTTTCCGGTGCCGGCGTTGCTGACATAGAGATATCCGTTTGCAGGATCGTAATAGTCGAACATCGGTGTCGATGAGGGCCCGAGGGTTATATTTGAGAGATAGCCCCCAGTGGTTATGTTGTATGCAAGGATTAGGCCCTGGGTGCTCGCGACACTGAAGAGAACGTTGGTCCTGTTGTCTATGGCAGTGGATGTGATTAAACTGCCCCCTGCCGCCTGATCATTGTATCCTCTGAACTGTTCCCTCAGAGACGGGTTCAGGGAGGTGAGAGGTCTTACGAAAGATGCATTCGAGGGAGATTCGTAAAATATAACAGGAACGTATGATGTCTGACCGCTTACATGAAAGTACATTATGTCGGGCAACGGGATGTATCCGCTTGGCGTCGTGTTGAAGATCGCCTCGTAAGTGCCATTCATGAGCGAGATGTTATTGTAGGCTGTCGTGCTGTAAAACGTCTCGTTATTGACGGATTCGCCATAGATTTCGACAGACCATTCCAGTCCTACTGGTATCCCCGATTCCAGGAAATTTATAACATATTTGGCAGGCACGAATGACACGTTGATCGTTATGGATGCTCCGTTCACGGTGAAGTTCCCAGTGGTGTTGGCGGGCTTGTAGTCAGGATCACCAGAGGATGTGGTGAAGTTGTAGTGACCGTTGGGAAGGGATATGTTTGTGTACGCTGTCGGGCTAAGTCCCCCATTATTCGCGAAGCCTTCCAGGTTTAGGATGTTCCTTTCCCAAAGGGTCCCCGTGGGCAAGCCGCTCTCATGGAATTCCACATTATAAGACTGGAATGTAAAAGGCAGATTTATTCCGCTTGCAGTGGAATTGAACTCGAATACGTATCTGAAATTGTTGAAGGTCGGAAAATCATTTGACTGAAAACCGAGCGTGACGTTGAGCATCTGACTGGCGGCTATATTGTAAGGCAAACTTGACGAATTCTGGAATACGTTGTCCACCGTTCCAGTTGTGTATGAATCGTTTATGAAGCCCACGCCGAAGGTGTGGTTGCTGTTCATGTCAATCGAATGGGAATAGTTGTACTGGAAAGGCCCGTTTCCATTGTAAAAGGTGAGGCCAGGGCCATTTGTCTGGTTTTCTGCCCAGCCGGAGGTTACAACCGGTGCTGTCGAATCGATTCCGTCATTACCGAAACCCACTCCGCCCAGATCATAGGAAGTGCTCCCGGTGGTGGATGGTGAGTGCATCACGCCGTATGCCTCTGCATATCCCGGATGTGCGTACTGAACCCTGGAAGTTATGTAGGAATTGCCGGCTGTAAAGGTGATGCCGTTATCCACGACGTAGTTGGAATTCAGGGGAATCCATTTTGACGTGTTCAGCTTTGCTCCCGCAAAATTGTCATAGAGATTGAAGATGTGAGATCCGTCGTCGTAAAGTCCGTAATCGTTGGCCAATTGCGGGGCTTCACCTATGGAATAATTGTTCAGGATGTTGTTTCCCACCATTGCCGCATCCATGAATATTTCCAGCTCACCATGAGCCGGGATGGAACTGTTTATCCTCAACCAGTATGATGTGTTGGAATCTTTATAGCTGTTTCCGGACTGAAGCCATGAAGGGACCACATTTCCGCCAAGAATTGTGAAGAAAACGTTTGAAAGATTGGCATTTTCAAATGCAGCGTACTGCGAACTGTTGACCACGATGTGCTCGTCAAAGTTTGGTGGAGTGGGCGTGGTAAGATTGTTTATAATGAAAAAATCCGCCAACTGGCCATAGGGAAAGTTCACAAAGTTAGGGTTATTTTGCGATGCCTTTCCACTGGAGTGTGAAGTCATTACGGCGGCGCCGGCAAAAAGCATGGTTGTGCATATTACTATTGCTATAATCTGATTATAACTTTTAAACACAACTATATACAATCTGTAAATATAAATAGCTTTTGATCTGCTCATGAGTGCCCTCATGACGGGGCAGTGTGGTGAAAACAGAATTGCTCTCACGTCCTTTTGCAAGCAGTTATCAAGCTTTATGAACCAAAGTCTGCGGAAGCTGATATCTCGAAAAATTCATTTTTCGGTGAAGATCATTCTTTCATTAAATCGGAGAAGCTCAGAAATTTACCCGGACTCTCCATCCGTCCTTCTCCTGCATT
>JAJYEP010000079.1 GCA_021785735.1 Thermoplasmata archaeon
GCGTTCCAGATCTTTCATGCCGATTAAATCGAACATATCATACCTGATCTCGTACAGCAAGTTTTTATCATAATGTCCGGAGTCGAACCTGGAAATTATGTCACCGGCATCATGACCGAATATTGAGACTGCAAGCAGCCCCCTTGTGGATCCGATGTCAAACTTTCCTATCTTCACAGATCTCATTTTCAATTACCGATTCTGTTCAGTCATTCTGCACGTACGCTTAAATCCTTTTCTCCGAAATCATGCTGCGGTATTACCAAATCACCTTTTTGATTAGCAAAAATACATATTGACTAAAATTCTGTAAGTTTGAATGAATTATGTTTAAGATCACAATAATTTCATCACCGACAAGAGTGGTTTCTGATGACCTGGACAGGAATATTGCATATTTTCTCTCTGACATTGGATACATTCCCAGACTGAGTCCTGATACCGATATGAGTTCGATAACAGCATCCGCTTATTTCAGGCTCTTCAAGGAATGCTTTCTTATTAACAGTGACAGGAGGTGGAGCGGCGACGAGCTGATGTCGTACCTGAAGACCAGCAGGACCACCCTATACAGGCACCTTAACAAGCTCAAATCTCTGGATATTCTTGAAGAGACCCAGGAGGGGAAGACGAAGAAATACAGGATCAGATCCGGGGATCTTCTGAAGGCGTGGGGATGGGTCGAAGTGAACCTGAAGATAGCCCTTGAGGGCTACAAAAAGAACGCAGAACGGATCGCCTATCTCCTGAACAACAGAACGTCACAGAAACCATAGGAAAAGATACATTCATGATTAATACAGAACAGTCAAAACCTGGATAAAATCAAAAATTAATCGGGATCAGAAATGGAATAAAATGGCAGAGAAATATTCTGCCTTAACTCTTGTTGGCCTTTCTGGCCCTCTTGAGTCTTCTTATTCGCTTCTTTCTCCACTTCCAGCGCATGTTACCGCGCTTTTTCCAGTCTCTTGAACTTCTCTTCAAATTAACACCTCAAACATTGACATGGTCAGAAAATCTATCTGAACTGCATGTTTCAATCTGAATTTTTCACAATGCTAACGTTATATATAATCGTATTTCCGTACCGGGAATATTCCGGAAAAGTTGAACGGCATCGCAGCAGGAGTGTGTATTCCCGCAACGGTCAGTTCCAAAAGATCACTAGAAATTCAACCGAATATCAAAAATCGTTGGAATGCGAAAATTGTTTTGTTATAAAAATATCCGAGAACAAATAATTCAGTGGATTTGTTGAGCATTCAAAAAAGGTTTATGGAACTCTTTCAAGTTCCATGTTTTCCGGTATCAGTTTAGGTTGAGTATTTTGCGTATCCTCTTCTCCAGTTCCTCGAGTCTGCCCAGGTCAGGCTTCAGTTCATCGCCAAGGTCCTCAAAGTACCGGATGTAGGATTCCATCTCTGAAAGCATGTCTGAAACAGTGAGTGCTCTCTGTCCTGTTGAGAACCCCCTCATTGCGCCCCTCCTGAAGGAGAGCTCGTTCTTTCCCTGGTCAGTGAGTTCATACTTTCCGCTTTCAAGCTTCTTTATGAACCCGCTGCTCTCAAGATCTGACAGCAACGGATATACTGATCCCGGGCTGGGCTTCCACCAGCCGTTGGTCCTGTCTGTCATGATCTTTATTATTTCAGATCCCTTTCTTGGTTCCTCTGCTATGAGCTCCAGTGCAAGAGTCCTCAGACCCCTGAATCCGTTTCTTCCAGCTCCTCTCTGATGATTTCTGCAATCTCCTGTGTCTTCCATCATTCCATGGTCATGTCTGTAATGTCCATACATTTTTCATCACCATATCCTATATCGAAAACCGATATATAAGGATATCGTTTTCCGATATCAATATCCGATATTGTTTTGGTATGCCGTAAAAGCGCGAATCTGTATTAATTCGAGTGATCGATGTGTGGAACCTGTCCAGGTGTCGGCTATGAATTTCCGCCAATTGGATTGCCATTTAGTCGATCTGTGTTTCATATTGTTATGTGGTGGATGGCGAAGATCGCATCATCAATGAGATTGAATGAATCCAGCAGATAATCGACCGTACAGACTGGCTCAATCCGGCTATAATATGAGAATATTGAATCACAGCAGGCCATTGTTTCTTGTCGATTTGACAGCCGCAACTCCCACAGCGTCGATCAGTGCAATTGGAGGAATCTGGTTGATCGATCCGTCTCCAAGTTCAGTGTTGATCTCGCTCACTATCTGGTCGATGGTGTTGGATACCCTGCTGAGTGAAAGGACATAGAGCTGCTGTTGCTTTCCGCTGTATTCATCAATGGTGCCCAGCCTTATTATCTCATATCTTTCGGATAGTTCATGGAACTTTTTGATGACTGGATTATTCATTACTCCGGTGAACAACCTGTCATTCACGGAAATGGGCTTTAAAGTGCCGGTCAGTTGATCCGGAACCTGTTTCGAAAAATGATAGATTGCACCAAGATTGCCATCTGAATAGATGTTCTTATGGTACCTTTCCCAGGATCCTTTTCCGGCAGCCAGCTTGGCGGTCTCATCAAGGTTGTGGTCAATCCTGAACCTGTAAACGGTAAAGTAGCAGTATCTTGATATCCTTCCCAGAGCATTTATGAGGGAAGTGGAATCCCCGATGTATCCCAGCGCAACGTCGCTGTGTTTTTCGGATATATCCATCAGGCACCTGGATATCTCAGCGGAATCGGAGACGTGAAATCTGAAAGCAAATTTCATGGTATTTTCGCAGAGTTCCACAGGCTCCACGATGGTACTCGGAATCGAGGAGATGCGTTTCAGGATTTCAATGAGAACATCATCCTCAGTCTCAAAAATGTGAAGATCTTTTCGTGAATAGTCCGGATTTTCATATTCCTGCCTGGCTGCGTTCTTCTTCTCTTCCGAACTCACAATATATCTGATCACCACCTTGTCCCCCCTGAGGTTTATAGATCCTATGGATCTCTGCAGCCTTCTACAGGAGGCATATTTTGGGGGGTTTGGAAACTTATACGTGATCCTTGCCTCCCTTGTAAGATTGGATATCAGGCTTTCGCTGTTCAGGTCAAAATCATTAATCAGCAAAGTGAATCACCCCCTTCCAAAATCCCTGTTTGACCGGGATTAAAAAAAGTAAAAGTGATTTCTGCAAAAGGTTTCTGGTACTTCATAAATAATGAAGTTTATCTTGATACTTATAGGATAAACCTAATAAATTCCCGTCAATTCCAGATTCCATTGCGGGAATTTCTCGCGTGCTCCAGACAACACGCCCAGATAGGTCCTGACGGAAGATCTTGCTATAATCACGTTGATATTGAGTCTTGTTCCGTCGAAGAAATGCATGGCGCCAACTCTCATCAGCCTGTTCTTCTCTGAATTTTCATTGATGAATGTTATAACCTCATTACTTGTGATGGTTTCATAGAGATGATCCTCATCCGAAATGACATGGTAATCCTTCCTGGACTCCGCCCGCGGCTCGGAAAATCCGAAATACACATAATGAAGAAACGGATCTCCGCGCACATATTTTCTGACCCTCTCCCATTTCATTCCTATGGGATTCTTCGATGGCTGCTTTTCAAGTTCGGGGGCAACAAGTGAATATTTTACTGCGGCAAGCGGCAGAATTTCGGCGATTTCCCTGACGGTGTTCATGAATCCCCTTGATTTTCCGAGATAATGAACGGAGAAGTCCATGCTTCCGGAAAGCTGGGCAATGATATAATCGGAAATCATGTTATCCACAGAGTGATGGAATCTGAATCTCAAATGGAGTTTTCCGGTTTTCATCATGATCATGTCGATGACAATGGACGGGATCTTCAGGATGTCGTTGATGGCATTGAGGAATTTGGGTGCAGTGATGGG
>JAJYEP010000020.1 GCA_021785735.1 Thermoplasmata archaeon
TGGGTTTGGAGGTCAAGAAAGTAGAAGAGGTTTTCAATTGAGGCGTATGCAGTTCTAGAGTCACAGAAAACTAGCCATGAAAAGATAACGCTTTGCCTGTTTTCGGTATCCACCTAATTAAATAATCGAATACCCACCTATCCTTAAATTGTTGAATAGATTCAACGACTGAATATATCTAATTACTGTGTATGGCTGTTCGTAACTCAGTTGATTTCAGGATATCTTGGATAAACCTGTTTGTTCTAAAGCAATTTCCTGAATTGTTCGATATTTATTTTCGAGTAATTTGTATATTCTCAGTGAATCAACAATAAACGGCTGGAACTTGAGAAAGCAATTGCTTGCAGACTCCTTCATTTCTAATAACTCTATTTCGCTCATCCCATACTCTTTCGATCCTAATGTCAAATGTGGTTCATAAAGGTCAAGCTCGTAGTATCTTCTGCTATTTTCAGGATTGGGGGAGATTGCTTCCACAATCTTCCGGTGCAATACGTTAATTCTATCGGATTCTACACCAAGATATACAACGGATTTCCCAAAGGATTTTACGCCTTTTAATGACAGGTTAAACATTGGGAAGTTACTGCAAATTGTTTTTATAGAATCTATCCAGTATTCATCTTCTTTCAGACCAGCCTGGGATTTGACGGTGATGTGGGGCTCTACAAAGTCTGGCATGGTATTGTCTGACCACCTTCTTTGGAATTGCGTTATTGTTTCTCCATATTTTTTGGGTGGTACGATAGCAATAAAATATTCCATACCCAGCCGATTTATCTTGGTGATTAAAATTTTCGCCAAAATGTCAAAACAGAGCTGCAAAGAGCGACCACAATCTTTCCAAACCCACTATTCTTATGAGTTGCTTGAATAAAAATAATTTTCATATTACTAGAGAGATTGTTTGAGATAAGCCACGAACATGGGCGTCTCCTTTCCGTCTGAAGCAAAGGCTTCAAACTCCAAGTAATGAGATATGAAAGAATAATAAGCCGTTCTATTTTATATATTTAATAAAGCTATGTATTGGATCGTTGCATAAGATTATGAAAATGGCTATATTGAAGAAATTATACTTTTTAGATTCGCAAGTATCAGAGTCTAAGTAATCCTCATTCAGTCGAAGGGAATATATTTAATATTTAGCACCGGATGTCTTTTGGGTCAGATATCTATGGCAGAAGAAAATGAGAAAAAGAAAGATAAGGGAGTCGCAGAAAAGTCTGGAGAAGTAGTTGGAGATACTGCCAAGAAAGGTGCAGACGCAATCAAGGGGTTTGGGAAAGGTATAGTGAAAGGATTCAAGAAAAAAGATGAAAACAAGGATTAACCATTTTACCAATACCTGTGAATTAAGTCTTAAAAAGCATTAGAAGTTCATCAGAAGATCTTCGAACCAGACTGAGTTTTCGTTCAAAAATGGTACGTTCGATGGTCCCTGTGTTAACAAAATATATCCTGTTTCAGTTTGCATTATGGTAGCGATTATACTCCTTTCTTCAAAATGATCCGGGGGCAATTGCTATTTCCCCTCATTGTATTTAAGATATCCTTCTTCCGTTCCAGTTGCCTCTTCACCGTGATAAATTGCCTTTTCTTGCGATTCCCCAAGGAACCTTTTCACAAACTTTTCAAGATGTATGTACACTATCGCAAGTACCGGTTGTATCATCGGTATCACTGCTGGAGCCAGTACTGAATCACCGCTGAGTGCCAGGACTGCAATTGTCGCAGCAACACTCTGATTCTTTGATACTGAAATAAACGCCACCGCCTGGTGATCCTCATATTTCAGATGCGCTAACTTGCTTACGATAAGCGAAAGTACCAGTATTCCCACAATTATCCCGGATTGATAACCAATGAGGTAACCAACCAATCCTGGCATTGTAATAATGATGGAGGCTTCCTTGTCAACCATCACAAAAATTAAGGCCAGCATGGACAGCATTGTAACCAGTGACAGATATTTTTTGGAGCTTTTATTCACAACAACCGGCCCCTTCCACCTCAAAAGAATGTATCTTGTGATCTGACCGGCTATGAGAGGCAGTATGAGGATGTAAAGGATAGACAGCATGATCGGTTCAACTGGTATTGCAACGGATGTCTGGCTGCTGTAGAGTCCGAGAACAACTGGGATAAACGGAACTGCAACGATCAGGCTCACGATTGCCAAAGCGGTCGCCAGTTCTATGCTTCCCCCGGCTATTAGAACGTATCCAAGGGATGCACTCGAAGCGGGCACTATGTTGGAGACCACAAAGCCTGTGCCTATTGAGGGACCAAGGGATGGACCGATAATAAAGGCTAAAACTGGCGAAAGGACAAAAACGTAAACAACCGATATGAGGATCGGTTTCCACGATCTCAGTTCCTTCAGGAAACCCTCAGATTTTAGCTGTATCATTGAAGGATATATGGTCATTATAGCGAAAATGATGACCAGGTTTGCAAAGAGTCCCCTGTTCGCAGCAGTAAAATGCATGGTATAGTATCCTACGATAACAGCAAGGGCTACCGACACAAACGTATACAGGAGCAGGTATTTTCTTACATGCTCCGCCAGTGCTGAAAATTTCCCTCTATCTGCCTGTTTTCCTTGCTGGCTGGAGTCTACAACGCCCGGCATTCTATCGCCTGCTCTCGAAGCTTTCCTGGTTTTTCATGATATCATCGACCAGGTTTGCATATTGTGGACTGATGGAATAAAAACTGTATTTCCACACTTCCCTCTGTTTGAGAAGACCAATGTCGTACATCTTTCGAAGGTGGGTTGTAATCGTTGGCTGCGGGATTCCAAGGGCAGGCTGCAATTCACATGCACAGGCCTCACCGTACTTTGATATGGCAGCAAGTATTGCTATCCTTGTCCTGTTTCCCAGCAAATTTAGAAATCTGGAAATCCCATCGAATTTACCAATGTCAACACGCTCTATTTTCTTTATTTCGCAGGATTCTTCTGTATCAATCATCCGTTCATCTCTGTTTTTTTATGATCCCAAATTATTCAGTGTACTGTCTCTTTTGCAGCCTTTTCTTCACTGGCTACAGCACATGGTTGCTTCTGACTGTACTTATAGTGCTGCAAACGCTGCAACCACAGACTTTCCACGTTATTCCAATCTCATATATGAATATCATGATATGACAACGTGATGAACAAATCAACAATATGAACCTGACAGGGAAAGTGCCCGATCATAATATCAGTTGAATATCACAATGCCGGTCGGAAATTTGCACGATCCGGTGGATAGCCCTTTCCTATGACCGTTTTGGAGGTAAATTCTCCTCTTTTCACGACCGCTGATCTCATCAGGTAGTCAGACAGCGGAGATGTCCGGGGACTATTGAAACTCCTGCGTCAACACAATAAATATAATCTGAGGATTGATTACGGATGAATAAAAAAACTACCTGAGAGAAGGGTTCAACGGGATACATAAAATCCTTCACAGCTCTTGCATGTCCTGCAGGACTGAAGTTCCCGGCAGCAATCAAAAGGCCTGGAGGAGTATGGTCTGAATGGAATATAAGTGGACGGTGCTGAGCAATACCACCCTTGGAACTCTCATGTCATCACTGGATTCCAATATTGTTCTGATAGCGCTTCCAACCATAGCCTCTGAACTGAAGGGAATGACCACCATAGATGTGCTCTGGACCATCCTTGGATACCAGCTGGTAGTTGCAACCGTTCTTGTCAACTTTGGCAGACTTGCGGATATGTTTGGAAGGGTCAGACTGTACAATATGGGTTTTGCCATTTTCACCATTGGTTCAGGGCTGTGCAGCATATCACAGTCTCCAATGGAACTGATCTCGTTCAGGGTGGTGCAGGCCATAGGGGCCGGTTTTCTGTTTTCAAACAGCGCCGCAATTATCACCGATACGTTTCCCCCGTCCGAAAGGGGTAGCGCACTGGGAATCAACCAGATATCAATAGTGGTAGGGTCCGTCACTGGCCTCATAGCCGGAGGAGTCCTGACTTCGACTCTGGGCTGGAGGTCCATATTCTGGGTAAATCTCCCAATAGGCATCTTTGCAACATTATGGGCGCATTTAAAGCTGAAGGAGCTTTCACTTCCGACCAAAACCAGGTACCTGGATATCACTGGGAACGTGGTATTTGCATTTGCACTGGTTATTCTTCTCCTTGCCATAACTCTCGAAGCCATATCCGGGCTTCCTCTTATTGTGACTGCTGTGATGCTGTCAGTCTCTTTTGTAATGCTTGTCTCATTTGTCTTGATGGAAAATCGGGCGAAAGATCCCATGTTCGACCTCTCGCTCTTCAGGAGCAGGGAGTTTGACTCCGGCAATATCACCATATTTTTGAATGCCCTGTCGAGGGGCTCGTTCATACTGGTCATGGTATTTTTCCTGCAGGGCCCTCTGGTGGGCTTTGATCCCCTTCAGGCAGGCCTCTTTCTTATTCCCATGTCCATATCGCTTTCGGTTTTTGGTCCTGTGAGCGGCGTTCTTTCAGATCATCTGGGACAGAGGCCTTTTGTGATACTTGGGCTGCTTGTTTCGTCTGCTGGCTTTCTCATAATGACAATGATACCAGCTGACGTCTCTTTCACCCGGTTGCTTCTGCCGCTCGTGCTTATCGGATCGGGGATGGGAATTTTTGCATCTCCCAACCGCGCCTCCATAATGAATTCGGTTCCAAGCCAGCGCAGAGGCATAGCTTCAGGAATAAGCACCACCCTGACCAATGTTGGAAATACCGTCAGCATTGGATTGGCCTTCCTCATAATGAGTACGCAAACTTCCAGATCAACGCTTGACAGGATCTTCTCCGGGCTCTCTGCCACCGGAACCTCCTTCTCTGCGGGTTCCTTCCTTGACTCGATGCACCTGGTATTTTTCATTTCAGCCGCACTGCTTGTCTTTTCGGTATTCTTTTACGTTTTTGGTTTCTCAAAAATGCGGATGAGCAGACCCTGAACCTTATTCCAATAAATGAAGAAAGATGAGAATCCTTCAGATCAGAAGTTTATGCGGGTGCCCGTACCGGCCTGCTCTGATACTGTATGTAATCGTCTCCAAAGTAAGCCTTGAATATTGCCTCTGTCCTTCCCATCAGAGCATCCCAGTACATGGCCTCCATCATCTTCTTCATGATGTATTTGTCCTTTGACGGTGACAGTTTCAGAACCGGTTTTGTATAGGTTCCTATTACGAACGTTGCCTTCCCGTAGCCTGTTTCCATAGAGCACTGAGTGCGTCCTGTGAAGAGAGCCTTCACATTGTTTCCGGTTATATCGCTGACAATGTTTTCCCCTACGACTATGCCTTCAAGATGCGCCTCAACGCCCGCCTTTGATATGGGGATGTTGGTGACATCGCCTATGGCGAATGCATTTTCATATGTGGAAATGTGAAGGTCTGTCTTGCCGGTCTTAATCCATCCGTCCTCGTCGGTGAAATCCTGCCCCTTCAGAAAATCGCCTGGTTTGTGTGGCGGAACAAGCATCAGCGTATCATAAGGGATTTCATCGCCCTCCAGCGAAATGACCTTTTTTCCTGCAGTGTCGATCCTGTCAACAGTGAATCCCGTGCTCATCTCTATGTTTCTTTCCCTGAATAGCGGTTCGATAACCTCGTTTATGGGTTCCGCAGGATATATTCTGATATAGGGGGTTACGAAATTTATGCTCACCCTTTCGCGCAGCCCGCTCCTGGTGAAAAATTCGTCCAGGAGAAGCGCTGCCTCGTTAGGAGAAGGTGGACATTTGTAAGGAAGTCCTGCTATGCCTACCACTATTTTGCCGGTTTTCATTGATGATACAGCTCTGTAGAGATTTGCGGATTTTTCCGCGCTTGTGTGATAATCCAGATTATCCCTGGATAAACCATCTATCTGACTGTAATCAGGTTCACAACCGGTGCCGACAACAAGGTAATCGTAACTCATGTTCCTCCCTGACCCGGTCACTATTTTGTTTTCCTCAGGTATTATCCTGGCGCATTTTTCCGGGATGAGGTTTATTCCCCTGAGGATGAGGGAGGATACATGCCTCCTCATTGCTTCCGGCTTCTCTCCCTTGAATGCTATTCCAATATAACCGGGTTGAAATTCATGATAGACTGCGGGATCAATAACCGAGATGCTTATCTCCTCTTTCTTCAGCTCGACTGAAAGATCCTGTGCCAGTTTGTTTGCGGTTATCAGTCCGCCTGCTCCTCCACCCACTATCAGTATTCTCTTCATGCATGCTCGCCCCCTGGGTCAACTTTTCCCTGTTATTTTTATTGTGACGGTATATTCACCATTTTTTTCCTTCACGTCGACCAGCTGGTTTTTAGTTCTGTCGCACCAGCTTTTGGAATCGGCCTTTATTCCGGGATCAGTTGCCATGACCACGAGAATATCGCCGTTGCTTGCCTTCTTGTAAGCCCTTATGATATCGGTAAGGGGACCTGGGCATGCGGTTCCCCTGCTGTCAATGTTTACGGTGACCATATATGCCTCTAGATGAACATGACCTGTCCATCGGATGCTGACTGCATGAATGCTGCAGCGCCGATGATATCGTCCACCATGGGATCAAGTTCTGACTTCTTGAGGTTCATTGCACCTGCCATTAGGGAGCACATGTAAACCTTCACCTCTCCTATCTCTCTTGCAGTCTTCAGCATCTCATGCCAGTCTCCCGACTTGAGCTTCTGGAGTCCAACAGCCATCTCATTGATGACGCTGTTGAAACCATATGGAACAACGTTTGCAGACTTGTACCCATCCTTCTTAAATGCGGGAACTGCTGTGGCGGTCACAAATACCCTTACAGGGACCCCAAGATTTGCTGCGGTCTGTACCAGTACTCCCATGTTTATCAATTTGTCCACTGTTCCGGTGGACATTATTATGTTAAGACTACCTCCAGCCATTATATCACCTCTATTAGCATAAAATCAACCTGTTTCGGGATTTATTCTTTCGCCCTAACCGTAAAGGTTAGGTGTGCATTGGGTGGGGTGAACAGGCCGTTTGCTGTTGGTGTGTTTAAATCTCAAAATAGTATTTCAATGCGTTTTTACAAAGGATGATTCTATTTAGGCAATCATTCAAACAAAGCTGACATTTTGCCGGGAAAATTCGTAGAGGTTTTAATACTTGAACATGGATGCCACTTTGGTCTGACATGGTTGTGCATGAGAAATGGAATGCCCTTGTATGCGACCCCGTGGACAGTGTGCTAATAGACGGTCTCAAGAATCGGGGGCTAACCGTTGAATACGAGCCTTCAATCACCCCTGACGATCTGGCGGCATCCATAGGGAAATTTCATGTGGTGGTTGTAAGGAGCAGAACAAAGCTTACGTCAAGTATATTATCCTCTGCATCAAATCTTAAAATCATTGCCAGGGCGGGCATCGGAACAGACAATATAGATACAGAATATGCCAGCAGGCATGGAATTTTCATAGTCACTGCAGCCGGTTCCTCCACGCACTCTGTCGCCGAGCTGAACATCTCACTGATGATTATGCTGGCAAGAAATCTGAATTCGCTGGTTGAAAAGACCAGAAACGGGATATGGGAGAAATCCCCCGGCACGGAACTTTACGGAAAGACTGCAGGTATCATAGGAATGGGAAGAATTGGTTTTGCAACTGCAAGGATACTTTCATCAATGGGAATGCAGGTGGCCGCCTACGATCCAGTCGTTAACATGGAGTTCATTGAGAAGATGCATGGTGAATACCATGACCTTGATACGATATTATCTGTCTCCGACGTTATTTTTGTTCTGGCAAACCTCACGGACAGTGGAAATGGTATGCTCAATGCAGCACATATTTCAAGGATGAAACAGGGGATTTTGATTGTGAATACGAGCAGAAGCGAATTTATTAAGGGTAGTGACCTGTTTGAGGCGATGAAGTCTGGAAAGATCGGGGGCTATGCAGCAGATGTCTTCTGGCACGAACCACCCGTTGAACCATGGGAGAAAGAACTGATCTCCATGAGCAATGTTATGGTTACTCCACACATCGGTGCTCAAACTTATGAAGCCCAGAAAAAGGTTGCGGAATATACCCTGAATAACCTTTTCAAAAAAATGGAGGAGATCTGAGTATGCTTTTGATACCTGGTCCTGTTGACGTACCCGATTCAGTGCTGAGGGCTTCAGCATACGTGGTCAACCACCGCTCCACGGAATTCAGGGAAATAGTGAGAGACTGCGAAAAGATGATGAATGGTTTTGCAAAATCCTCAAAAACTGTCATGACAACGGGCTCCGGCACCACCGCCGTGGAATCAATGATTTTTTCACTGACTGAACCGGGGGAGAATGTCCTGGCTGTATCATTTGGCGAATTCGGGGAAAGAATGATCGAAAGCCTTGAAAGGAGAGGACTCAGAGTTCATACCATCAGGAAGGGGCAGAACGATTCCATGAGCGGAGAGGAGATTGAACAAAAACTTTCAGAACACGGTG
Source organism: Thermoplasmata archaeon (assembly GCA_021785735.1). GTDB lineage: Archaea > Thermoplasmatota > Thermoplasmata > Thermoplasmatales > Thermoplasmataceae > JAKAFX01. The sequence goes on from JAJYEP010000020.1 coordinate 8,463, forward strand.
AGATCAAATCACTGTTCCTTGTTCAGAATGAAACGGGTAATGGCACATCAATCAGAAACCTGAAACAGATTGCCAGAATGGCAAAGACACATGGTGTCAGGGTCTTCGTGGACTCGGTCTCTGCCTTCGGGGCTGTGCCAGTTATGGTGGACGGCTGGGGCATTGACGCAATGGCAACCTGCAGCCAGAAAGGTCTAGCTTCGGTTCCCGGGCTGGGAATAGTATGTTTGGGAAGGGAGATTTCCGAGAACCTTTCTCCAAGAAGTGACATACCGCAATACCTCGATCTTGGTATCTCTCTCAGGTTCATGCAGAAGAATGAGACTCCGTACACCCCGTCGACCGGCAGTTTCAATGCTCTCAGGACAGCCTTGAAAATACTGGATCATGAGGGAATAGAAAACAGGTGGAAGAGACACAGCACTAATGCCGCATTTCTGAGGGATTTTCTTTCGAAATCCGGAGCAGACATTATTGGAAACAATGGCAATTACTCCGATACGGTGATCGCGTTCAACCCCCATTCTGATGTAAATTCAATCATTGAAGGCCTCTCATCAAGGGGCATAGTGGTCTCAAGAGGGATGGGTGAATTGAACAGGAACGCCCTGAGAATCGGGAATCTTGGGATGGTAAGTGGCCGAGAGATCATGACATTCCTCAACGCATATTTCGATATTACAGGAAAACACATGAGAGTTGAAACTGCAGACATACCAGAAGGATCATTATATCCTGAAAACCTGACAGATTAACCAGATTCATCGCGGGTATCATATTTTATACAAAAATGAGATATCCCTGCGTGCAAATCAGCGTATCCCACATTTCCAAGACTTACGCCGGCAATGTGCTGGCGCTGGATGATGTAAATTTCAGTTTCAACCACAACGGCATATTTTCCCTGATCGGTAAAAACGGAGCAGGCAAGACAACACTGATCAGGATTCTCTCAACGCAGCTTCTGCCATCTTCCGGTGGTGCCACAATCAACGGATTTGATATTCTGAACCAGACCAGAGAGATCAGGGAGATCATCGCAGCTGTGCCTCAGGAGGCCAGGGCTGTTCCTTGGATGACCCCGCTCCAGACCATCACGTCATATCTCATGTGGCGCGGATACACCCATTCAGATTCAAGAGAGATGGGAAAGAACGTGCTCAGGACTCTTGGCATGGAGGAACAGGAAGACAAGAAGAACAGGAACCTTTCCGGGGGGCAGAAGAGAAAAGTGCTGGTTGCAACAGCACTCGCAAGCGAAGCGACCCTTATTTTCATGGATGAACCCACCACCGGCCTTGATTTCATATCCCGGAAGGAACTCTGGAATCTCCTTGCATCCCTGAAAAGAGACAGGTTGATCATACTCACCACTCATTATCTGGAAGAAGCCGAAACGCTGGGTGACCTCATAGGCATCATGAGCGAGGGGAACATGGTGGGATTCGGCTCACTTGGGGATCTTCGGAAGAGGGTAAGGTATCCGCTGAGCATCAAAATTTTTTCCGAGGACTTCGACACCTCCGGGATTAAGGGTGAAGTTCAGAAAACTGCACAGAACTCGATTCAGATATATACCGGAGAAGGCGAGGCGTATGAACTGGCGGAGACCCTGCTTTCGAGGCACCTAAAGTTTACAGTGCAGGAGATTAACCTCAACACAATATTCGAGTCTCTCGTCAGGGGAGATGAGCTGAATGAATAGAAATGTGGGCAGCCAGGTCTATGCCTCCGTTCTTGTGAATTCAATTTATGCGATGCTCAACTATCCCGTGACCCTTATCAGCACGCTCCTTGCCCCACTGTCCATACTGGCAGTCGTAACATTCGCAAGCCATGGAACGCTGCTGCCTGTTGCAGCAGAAGGGGCTCTTATAATGAACATGGTGTCAAGCGGAACCTCTCTGCAGGGCGATCTTTCACACCTCAAGAATGACATGCGGCTGCAGGACATGATAGTGAGTTCGCCCACCGGACCGGGCGTTTATGTTTTTGGGATGGCCATATCAGAGATAGTCTATTCCATTCCCACGCTTATTGTACTCCTGATTTTCAACGTTCTTTTCGTCAGGACAACGCCCCTGGGTGCGATTGTCATCTTCCTGGACATGGCCACAATATTCACGTTTTCCATATCGCTCGGTTTTTTGCTTTCAACCTTTTCATCTGATATCGTGCAAAGCTGGGCTTTCTCTGGAATATTATCGCCAATATTGACGACGATACCTCCTGTGTATTACCCGATATCATACATTCCTCTGCCTTACAGATACCTTGCCTACGTGTCGCCGACCACGTATGCGGCCCAGATCGCTCAGAATGCTGTAGGATTCACCACACTGTCCCTTGGTACCGTGGTCCTTTACTGGATAATTCTTCTGAGCATAACCGCTCTGTTCGGATACCTTGCGATGAAGAGATCCAGATGGAGAGACGTGTGATCCATGAAATGTATACCGGCAGCCCGCTGTTATCCGTCCCTATTGCCAAAGATCGATCGCCGACTATATACTTTACGAAAAATATATACCGATAATATTATACATTCCTCACCATGAAGATTTGTGTTCGATGCATTGGATGAAAGCAGGTTAAAGAAAGTTCACCTGAGGATCACAGCCCTTTCTTCCGGAGGGAGTTTTCTTGACGGATACGACATATCCATAATATCGGTGGCCATTCTCATACTGCAGCCGCAGTTTTCACTTACCTCGACGGAAATCACGCTTCTGCTCGGCTCCACAATTCTGGGCATGATATTTGGGGGCGTCCTCATTGGCTACATTACGGATCTCAAGGGGAGAAGATATGTGTATCTCTGGGACATGGCTTTTTTTATACTTTTTGCCGTGCTCTCTGCAATAGCCACAGATTATCTTCAGCTTCTTCTTTACAGGCTCCTTCTGGGCGTTGCCATAGGAGCAGACTACGCCATAACTCCAACCATAATAGCTGAATTCTCACCGGTGAAGCACCGGGGGAAACTGCTGAGTTTTTCGGGCGCAGCCTGGTTCATAGGGGCTTTCGCTTCCTACGGCATAGGCACGGTTCTCATACCCCTGGGAAACGTATCCTGGCGTTACATGTTCCTTATTGGAGTCATACCGGCGGCAATTGTTCTCCTGCTGAGGCGTGACGTGCCGGAATCTCCAAGGTGGCTTCTCTCGCATGGAGAGAATGCGAAGGCCAATGCCTCCATGAGAGAGATCGATAGCAGTGCGCACGTGGAGGCACCGGTTACGTACAGCAGGACAAGGATCGGTGATCTCTTCAGGAAGAAATACATAGCCGCCACTGCCTTCATATCCGTTTTCTGGTTTGCACTGGATGCGGTCACTTACGTGATAGCCCTGGACGGCCCGTCAATTCTTCACGATCTTGGAATATCATCCGACGCTGCATCCGGATATGCCACAATCATTGCGCTGCTTGCAATTATTGGTGCAGTGATTGCGATCCTGTTTATCGACACCGCGGGAAGAAAAAACCTGACAATGATAGGTTTCACAGGCATGGTTGTCACGCTCATACTTGCTGCCGTCCTTTTCGATTATTATCCTGACATAATATATATTGTGCTGCTCTTTGTCGTCTTTGAGATCAGCCAGGAACTTGGACCGGGTATCACCAACTCCGTGTATCCGCAGGAACTCTATCCCACAGAGATAAGGTCCACCGCCCAGGGATTTGGAACCACAATAAGCAGGGTCGGTGCTCTATTCGGCATATTCGTCTTTGCCTTTGTGTCCGGCGCCTACGGAATCAGTACAGGCATGATTTTCCTTGCTGTCATCTCCGCAGTGGGCCTTCTGGTGACTCTGTGGCTTGGAAAGGAAACTGCAGGGAAATCTCTTGAGGAACTGAACAAGACCTAGATCCGCTGATCAGAATTGATCAGGTCAATCACAAGGTCAGGGCGATCCGAGCCTATGGCATCCACTCCGGCATTCAATGAACCCATGATCCCCGCAGCATCGTTCGGAGCCCATACGCTCACCCTCAGTCCACCTTTATGGCATCTCTCGACGTAGGATGCTGTCAGACCTTCGTAATTTATGGCAATGGTATCGCATCCGCACTGTTTCACCATTGACACAGGATCCACGGGAAAACCTGCAATCAGTGCACCACATGCAACGTCGGGAAATTTCTGCTTCATCATGAGTAGAGCATCGTGAAAGAATGATATGAGAACACTTCTGTTGAGGAAATCCGGTCTTCTGTCAAACAGTTTTATGATGGAGTTTACGGTTTCCATGGATTTCAATTCGATCACCACAGGAATTTTGATTGCATCAAGAACCTCTTCCAGCATTGGAATCCTATCTCCTCCCTCCAGCCTCACCTTCTTGATACTGACCGTGTCAAGATCCCTGACCCTGAGGTTCATTCCTGCTGTTCTCTTCAGATCAGGATCGTGTATGACCGCCAGATTTCCATCTTTCATGACCTGAACATCACATTCAACTGCATCCACCCCAAGTGCCTCAACCCCCGTGAAGGCGGACAGGGTGTTTTCCCTGAACAGATCTCCTCCTCCCCTGTGGGCTATCACGAAGATCTCATTACCCCTGTATCTGTGCGTCATGAAATTGTGATCCATATTACCGATATATAGAATTGCGCAGGATAAGGTAGAAAAATGTGGTGAATGCCCTCAGCTCTTTATACTTAAAATCCCGTATAGTCCTTTACGTTCAACTGCATTTCTCGACAGCCGGTATGCCAATAGATTTAAGATAGTTGATCCAATGAGATCAGGGTGATTTCAAACGAGTACTGAAAATGAAAAAACCGGTGTAGGCAGCATGCCAGTTATCAATCTGAAAGGTCATGTGGCCCTTGTGACCGGTTCAAGTTCCGGTCTTGGAAGTGCCGTAGCACTTAAGATTGGCCTGGCCGGCGCCACTGTTGCTGTTCATTACAGAAAGGAGAAGAGTGAGGCGGACGACCTGGTGGCAAGAATCATCGCAGCAGGAGGGAAAGCCATGGCTTTTGGCGCGGACGTCTCCAACCGATCAGAGGTGGAAAACCTCTTTGCCAGCATAGACAGGGAACTTGGAAGCGTGGATATACTGGTGAATAATGCAGGAATAGACGGTATACGCGCTCTCTGCGGCGATGACAATCCCGATAACTGGGAAAAGGTTATTGCGGTGAATCTTGTCGGGCCTTATTACTGCTCCAGGGAAGCCGTGAAGAGGATGAGGAAAAACCATAAGGGAGTTATTTTGAACATAACTTCAGTGCATGAATTTATACCGTGGACAGGTTATACAGCCTACGCGAGCGCTAAGGCAGGTCTGTCCATGTTTACAAAAACCCTTGCCCAGGAAACCGCCGATGATGGCATCAGGGTACTTTCCGTTGCTCCAGGAGCCATAAAGACTCCGATAAACAAGTCTGTATGGGGTAATCCTGACACCCTGGCAGATCTGAACAGGAAGATAGCCATGGAGAAAATGGGCAGCCCGGATGATATTGCAAATGCGGTGTCCTTCCTTGTGAGCGACCTAGCCGGATACATAACAGGCACCACTCTTGTTGTTGACGGGGGAATGCTCCTTTACCCTGACTTCAAGCATGGCGGATGATTGCTGAATTATTGTTGAAGATTGCTGGAAAACAAAACCAAAATTTTTTCAGTGAAGGGAATATGAGCTCTGCATGACACTTGATCCTACGATGAAGAATATACTGGAAATGTATCGCACTTTGAATTTTCCAAAGTTGTATGATACAACCATCGATGACCTGAGGAATACAATGAACAGCAGCCATGTTTCCCAGGAAAGCGATACGGTGCATCACGTTGAGGACCTGTCTTTCGAAAGCGATAAATCGATAATTCCATGCAGGCTTTATGCTCCTGCAAATGCCGGCAAGGGCCTGATCATTTATTTCCATGGAGGAGCCTTTATCTGGGGCGGAATAGAAACCTCCGATCCGCTCTGCAGGAGAATTGCAAATGTATCGGGATCAAAGGTTCTATCGGTCGGGTACAGGCTTGCCCCTGAGAATAAGTTCCCTGCTGCAGTGAATGACGGTTTTAACTCCTTTCTGTGGGCATACCACAACGCGGACAGACTGGGCATAGATAGGGAAAAAATAATACTTGCCGGGGACAGTTCGGGAGGAAATATTGCTGCCTCCGCCTGCCTGAAACTCAAGGATAATGGTTACCCATTGCCGTTGATGCAGGTGCTTTTCTATCCATTGACAGGTCCTGACTTTTTCTCAGAGTCGATGCGGGAATTCAGCGAGGGATATTTTCTCACTCAGGATGAACTGAAATGGATTGGCGACAGTTACCTGAATTCCAGAAACGAGGCCCTTGATCCATATTTTGCCCCTGTTCTTCATGAGCGTCTGGAAGGACTTCCGGAAGCGCTTGTGGTAACCGCCGAATATGACCCGCTGAGGGATCAGGGGGAGACGTACGTCTCCAGGCTTTATTCTGCCGGTGTTCCTGTCACGTCCATCAGGGCGAAGGGAATGATTCACGGTTTCATGGGACTGTTCAGTGTGTCTCACGCAGCCGATTCAATCATAACGATGACATTCAGTCTTGCCGGTTCCAGGCTGAGAGGATCATACTGAAATCAAGTCTCTTCCTCAAGCTCCTGGAATTTAGATGAACTATCAGGTCAAAGCTTTTTTTATTGAGATTTAAATAGCGAGAAAACATATTAAACAATGGAATACAGGCAGCTCTCCAAAGAAGAGGAACGTGTTATATTATACAGGGGTACTGAGCCCCCCTTCTCCGGCAAATACGAAAATCATTATGAGAAGGGCGTTTACGTCTGCAGGCGGTGTGGTAGTCCGCTTTACAGATCCGACAGCAAGTTCGACGCCAGCTGCGGATGGCCGAGTTTTGACCAGGAGATCCCTGGTGCTGTGAGAAGAATACCTGACCGAGATGGTGTCAGAACTGAAATTGTGTGCTCTAATTGCGGAGCGCACCTGGGCCATGTGTTTGAAGGGGAAGGTTTTACACTAAAGGATACGCGGCATTGCGTCAACTCAATCTCACTGGACTTTGTTCCGGATGGCGATAAGAATGGAGAATAAGGGTTCCGAGGTAGCTGTACTTGCGGGTGGCTGCTTCTGGTGCATGGAGGCAGTTTTCAATGAGATAAGAGGCGTCATCAAGGTTGAGTCCGGTTATTCCGGCGGTACTGTTGACAACCCGTCCTATGAAGAGGTATGCACGGGAAACACAGGCCACGCAGAATCTGTAAAGGTGACATATGATACCTCCATGATTTCCTACGGTGATATTCTAGAGATATTCTTTTCAACCCATGATCCGACATCCCTGAACAGACAGGGCAATGACGTCGGAACCCAGTACAGATCTGCAATATTCTACATGGATAGCAGGCAGGAATCCATTGCAAGGGACGCCATTAAGAAACTTGAAGATGAGAAACGTTTCAGGAAGCCCGTTGTGACGAAGGTTGAGAAATTCTCGAATTTTTATCCTTCAGAGGAATACCACAAAGATTATTTCAGGAATAATCCAGATTCCCCGTACTGCATGTTTGTAATTGCCCCTAAACTGGAAAAATTCAGGAAATCACATGCACCGATGCTGGTCGGCCGCGGGAATCCATGACGTTTTCCGGAGTAATAACACCGGCATATTTTCCTCACGGGAATTTATATCACTGATGAATGGAATCACAGGCACCAGAAATCCGGTAAATTGATTTGCCTGACGACAGAGGTAAGGATATATCCGACCATTGAGCTGTGAATGTTAATTAAGCCGGAATCCATTGTTTAAATTACGAAGTGATTTTACCTGTCAGAAAGAAATTCCTATAAAGTGCCACTTGCGGAAACCCCGGGCCATGAAACTTCAGACGGTGCCGGGGTTAAATTGAGAAGAATGTTCGGCGGTCCATCGACAACAACACTGACCGATCCCTTCCTGCTGCTGGATCATTTTGGATCTGCCAACAGGTCTGATTATATAGCAGGTTTTCCCTGGCATCCCCATCGCGGAATCGAGACGGTGACCTATCTGGCTGATGGAAAGGTTGTCCATGAGGACAGCACCGGCAATAAAGGGGTTATCTATCCCGGAGATATACAGTGGATGACCGCAGGAAGTGGTATTTACCATCAGGAAATGCCACAGCCACTTGAGCCCACCGATAAGGAAGCTTTACTTCGATCCTCGGGAGTGAAGGATAATGTAGCCGGTTTTCAGCTTTGGATCAACCTTCCCGCATCATCCAAGATGAAGCAGCCTGTGTACAGGGGGATAAAAGGGTCTTCTGTGGACGAGGTGTCCACCGGATCAGGAGCAAGCGTCAAGGTGGTCGCAGGAAATTTCATGGATGCATCAGGAAAATTGGATTATCCGTCCGCTGTTGATCCGATGTACCTGGAGGTAAGAATGGAAAAGCATTCCACCATCGAAATACCGATTAAATCCGGCTATACAAGTATTATTTACGCATTTTCCGGATCAGGAACCATCCTTGGATCCGAGAGATCCGTGGAAGCGGGCAGACTTATCATATTCTCCGGTGAGGGAGACAAGATAGGCGTATCAACAAATGACAGCGGATTCAGATTCCTGCTCCTTTCGGGAAAGCCCCTTAAGGAAAGCATACAGTGGTACGGTCCCATAGTCATGAACACCGAAGAACAAATCGAGCAGGCTTTCAGGGAATTGAGAAATGGAACATTCATAAAGGACAAAAATCCTGTCTTTCAGTGAGAAATTGACCTTCAGAAATCTATTCCCTTTCTGGCAAGGATGCCTTTCTGGTATGGATGCTTGATCTCCACCATCTCGGTCACCAGGGAAGCCCTTGAGATTATTTCCGGATCCACCTTTCTTCCCGTGAAGACAAGTTCAACCTGCCTGGGCTTAGATTCTATCATCTCGATCACCCTTTTCAGTTCAATGAGACGATAGTAGATTGCCACATTTATCTCGTCAAGAATTATGATGTCCCATTTGCCGTCCTTCATTTCTTCCATGACATTATCCATCAGGTTGTTTGCCATATCCACATAATCCTGCGGAGGATGTCCCTTCGGATAGAGCCGCACGTTCTTCACCTTTTCCCTGTCAGCCTGTGGAATATCCTCCTCCCATGCAATGAAGTAGGGTTTCCCCACATATCTGACCTCTATGGTGTCAGGCATCTTCCTGCTGGAAATATTTTCCCCATATCTTCCCATCTTCATGAACTGAACTATGAGAGTCTTGAACCCCCACCCGGATGCCCTGAATGCAAGACCAAAAGCTGCGGTCGTCTTTCCCTTCCCTGATCCTGTGTAAACCTCAACAATTCCCTCCCTGAGCTTCATTTGCAATCCTGATTAAGGTAATCCCTGTGGTCTAATAATTGATCGCCATGGACCTTTTTGGTCCTCAGGATGGACGCGCTATATTTTTTATTGTTGTGACATTAAGGATCTGTGCTCAACATTGTGATAGCTGATGCGGAACTTGAACTGATTCCTGAGGAGATGGTGTGCGACTACTCAATCAGGAAAATTGCCAAGGAGAGGGGAAAGAAAGCATCGGAGATGATTCTGGATTCAAATTACATGCATGGTGCTATTGCCAGATCTTTTCCGGGAATGGAAAACAGGTTTGGAAG
>JAJYEP010000080.1 GCA_021785735.1 Thermoplasmata archaeon
CATGGATAATGCTCTCATCATAGATAATCCATGCAGGATTTCGTTAATGACGGTGTCACACATTCTGGTTAACCCCAGATAAAAGTTTATCAAGCAAGGTATAATTGTGAATGGTCTCATTAAATAGCAGACATGAAAACTGATTGTCTACGACGACATGAGACTAAAGTTTACCTCGCCATGGGCCTCGGACTGAGTGAATGGTGGGTTCCATAGCATTGAAGTTCCGATCAGAGGCAGGTGAAAAATTCCCTGGCGGGTCAGCTAGTTAGGAAATGTGAATAACTTACGTTAGCCCGGGGAAAAGTCTATTTCAGACGGGAGCAATTATGGACAGCGTTCCAGAAAAGATCAGGATGCAGAACGAGGATCTACAGTATGTTGTAAATCTTGTGAAATCAAATGTGATAACATACGATATTCAGGTCAATCCTGTCTCCCTCACTTTCTTTTTCTTAATGAGTGATAACCCGAATTTCACCGAATCCTTTGACACGATTCGCAAGGAGCTTGTGCCAAGGGGATTCATACCTTTTGTCAGGGAGAATGGTGAATCAACCATAACAGTCACCAGGAATCCCTACAAGAAATTCACTGCAAACAAGGTAAATCTGATCCTCTTTGCCCTTACTCTCGCATCCACCATATATGTCGGTTCGCTTTACTCAAAAGCATTCGTTGCGGGTGAACTTTCCCAGATACTCTATGGATTTGCATTCTTTTCGGCACCTCTCATGCTCATCCTCGGACTGCATGAACTCGGCCACTACTTCACCGCAAGGAAGTACCATGTGAGGGCATCGTTTCCCTTCTTCATTCCGTTTCCGGTTGAGATTGGAACCTTTGGCGCGTTCATCTCTCTCAGAGATCCCATACCGAATAAGAAGGCCATGACGGAAATCGGCGCCGCAGGACCAATAGTCGGATTCCTTACAAGCCTTCCGCTTCTGTTTGTTGCGGATTACCTGAATTCCGTCATAAAACCCATAGCAAACATTCAGGCTATCCCCATCACATTTCCCCTCATATATCAGCTGCTCGGAATTCATATCAGCACCGCACAGCCGCTCTTCCCCATGGTGTTTGCGGTCTGGGTTGGAATATTTGCAACTGCAATGAATCTTCTTCCTGTGAGCCAGCTTGATGGCGGCCATATCGCAAGGGGCCTCCTTGGAAACAAATCATCATACGTGGGATATGCGATGGTCGCATTCCTGCTAATTGCCGGATTCGAGGTCTACTCGGGATGGATCTTCCTGGCGTTCTTTGTGATGTTCATGGGGCTTCACCATCCGCCGGCCCTTGACGATTATTCCAAAATAAGTATGTTCGACATCCTCATAGGAGTGTTTGCCCTGCTGATGTTTATACTGAGCTTTACTCTTGTTCCCATAGTGTAGCATTGCGTTCGCAGATATATGACCTGAATGAAGACTTTGTTCGTTTGGGAAAAATAATTTAACGTGTGGTTATCCCTCCTTAATAAAAGGTCGATAGCATTTGCCGAAAATCAGTGTTGTGATCCCCACCATAAACGAGGAAAAGACCATCGGGTCCGTTGTCCAGACGATCAAGAAACTTGGAGACGTTGAGATTATAGTGGTTGATACAGACTCCAGGGATCGAACCCGCGAGATAGCGGAGTCTCTGGGCTGCAAGGTCATCAGCGAACCCAGAAGGGGGTATGGAGTTGCGTACAAGACCGGTTTTGCACATGCATCAGGAGACATATTTGTCGGGATAGATGGGGATGGTACATATCCCGCCGAGATCATCGGACCGATCATAGAGATCATGGAGATAGACAACGTGGATTTCGTTTCCTGTGACAGGATGACTCTCAGGAATGAGCACAACTATACGATGCTGCACTTTGTTGGCAACAGCGTCCTGAACATGTCCATGAGGATTTTCTTCAAATGCAACATCAATGACTCGCAGAGCGGCATGTGGGTGTTCAGAAAATCACTTTACCAGAAAATGAAAGGGCTCAGCGACGGCATGTCCTTCTCCCAGGATCTGAAGATAGAGGCACTTGAGCACGGCAGGCTCATCGAAATACCTGTCAGATACGGCATAAGGGTCACGAAACCAAAGCTGAAAACATGGAACGACGGTTTCTCCAACCTTTTCCAGATATTCATGAAGAGAGTCAACAGGAACTGATGCATTTTTGTTCTGGGGTTTCTATCAAAAATTATATAGCCCGGGCAATTCTTATCTAATCATGGTTTCAATACTCAAGAAGAAGCCCCAGAAGAGTTCACAGATACCCAGATCACAGAGAAAATTCATAGATCTCAATAACGTAAATCTTCCTGATTATACTGCAGAGGTCAAATCCACCTTCAAGGTTGCCGAGATTTACAAGTATGAGGATATCATAAACATGAGCGATTTCGTCTACGGCGGAAACATAATACTGTTTGACTGCAAGGCAATATCCAATGAGGACATGCTCATGAAAAGAATAACCGAGGAGATCAAGTCCATGGGCAGAGACATCAACGGGGACGTTGCTGCCATCACGAAGGATCTAATCATTCTCACGCCCAAGGGAATAGCAATTGATCGGAACAAGATACGCGGTTCCTATTAAGAAACGGTGGAGATCAGTTTTTCGTTGCCCTGGACAGCGTCCGTTTTGGGCAATGATCTGAGTGCTATCGCGGATGCGGCAGCGACAACGGTAGCCGCAAGAATGAAATCTACGGGATAGCCAAGATAGAGCGCTACGATTCCTGAAATGAAGGAACCGAGGATCTGTCCCACCCCGTTGAACGAGTTGTAATAACCAACAGCTTTTCCCCGGAGGGTTTTTGGAGCGAAACGTGACACAGTGGTGATCTGGCTTATTCCGATAAAGCTCCAGATTCCGCCCAGAATGCCGTATACGGCGATGGAGATTATGAGATAGAGAGAGTTCTCAACTGCCACGAAGGCAATTCCGGCCATTATCAGGAATATGACTATTCTCGCGAGAAGGCTGACAGACAAGACCCTCCTGGAACCGAACCTGTCCAGTGCCTTTCCTGACCATATATATGTGAGGGCCGAGAATATCGCATTGGACAGATACATCACGAAGACCAGCGTCTCTGATGCTCCAAGCCTGTCGATAAGGAATACCGGATATGGGACAAAGAATATCTGGAAACCCAGCATTAAGAAAGATGCGGAAAACAGGTAGATCATGAGGGGCCTGCCAAGGTTTCTACCCTTTTTCCTGCCGTTAAGCGCCATGAAATGTATCACGTTTGAAGGAAAATACCTGATTCGTTCGACCACCCTTATGGAGTTTAACATCCATAACCTGCGTCTTCCAATGGTTCTGTTGGGATCCTTGATGAATATGAATACGCTTATTGCTGCAAATAAGTAAAGAATCGCGGAAATCTCGTAGATTGTCAGGAGGATGCCTTTGCTTGAGGCTGAGTAGAGTGATATGATTACAGTTCCAAGTACTAATCCGACCACTGTACCGACTGCAGAAACTTCGTTGAATCTGGACATCACCACCGGCCATTTGCTCTCCTTCGAATTTTCAATAAGTATCAGCGTTGAAATGGGCACCGAGGCCATTGCCACCAGCTGGAACAGCACCATGATCAGAATGTATTGCGTTATGGTATGAACAAGCATTATGAGCATCAATGAGGCAAAACTGCC
>JAJYEP010000021.1:0-10792 GCA_021785735.1 Thermoplasmata archaeon
ATTCGTACGCCTCCAAAAATCGGGCGCCCAATCTCATCAAGGACATCAGGGACAATATCTCTCATTCCCAGACTTGTTCCGCCCGTTATTACAAGCAAACTGAACTGATCTTTAATTTCCATCAACTTATTCCTGAGAACATCAACATCATCTGGAACTACCCCTAGGTTCACTGTTTCCATATAACCGGATTTGAAGTAATCTGCAAGAAGAGGCTGAGTCGTGTTCTTCACACGGCTCTGTGGATCAAGAAGTTCATCACCGGTGGAAATTATTCCCATAACAAGCTTGCTGTAAACAGGAACATCATCTAGCCCGATTGCGATCATTGACGCGACATGCTGTGCCCTTATCAGCTGGCCCATATTGAGTATGATCTGGTTAACCTCTATATCCTCTCCGGCCCTCGATACATTTTCAAACTTTCTCACACCTTCGAGAATTTCGACACGGTCACCTCTTCTGATGGAGTCCTCTGCCATCACCACCGCATCGGCTCCAATTGGCAATTCCCCTCCTGTGTATATTTCATAACATGAACCGCTGCTAACAGCCTTTTCAGAAAAGGCTCCAGCTTCCAAACTTCCCCTGAGCTTCAGTATCACAGGATTGAATTTCGATGATCCCCGTACGTCTGCACTCATCACCGCATATCCATCCACAGCACTTCTGTTGAAAGAGGGCACATTAATTGTGGATCGGACCAAGGAAGCACAAACCCTCCCTGAGGATACTGTGACAGGGATCTTCTCTATTGAAGTGCTTTTCCATGAAACAGAAAGCATTTTTCCAACAGCATCTTCAAACGTGATTAATTTCTCAAAACGCTCCATTTTTCTGCGGTGACCAGGCATTGATTCAAATATTTCTGATAGGTATTAAGTGTTATCGCTTGCGGAATGAAAGCGCAGGAATTGTCACGTCTTCATATACGGCGGAATAACGACATTCCAGAGTGAATGGGAATTATATTCAGCCTGATCAGATATTCAGAAGAACCCAGGATCCTTCAGGTAAATCAGCACAAATGAGAAGATAACAAGAAAAGCTACAATTGCTAAAAACTTTAACAGTGCTGACGTTTTTTTGCTCATTCAAACCTTCCAGGAGCATGTCTATTTGCACTATAACTTTAACTATCAGCAGTTCCGATGTTTCACGCACATGGCGACTTCTATTGGTTTTTTAATCTCCCGCATTTCTGAGAACTGACGTCAATGACCCTGCAAGGCTAAGGACACCGGATAGGAGCATTACAATCCTGAAACCATAGGTGAAACCGTTGAAGTACTGTGGAGTAATCTCAATGACTATACCGGAAAACATCCCAACTATCAGGGATTTTGGCATGAATATTGAGAGAATAAATGTGGCAAGAAATATGCTTAACAGCTGCCCCGTGAATCTCATTGTTCCGAGGAAACCGGAAGCTATTCCGGAAGTCTCCCTGTCAACCGACCCCATTACCGAGTTTGTATTTGGGGCCGAAAACAAACCGAAGCCAACGCCAAGGACGCCAAGCAACACCATAAGATCAATCTTGTTTGATGGATGAAAATAGTAGAGTGACAGGAACGAAATGCCGATGACCAGCATTCCAATGGAAGCGATGATTCGCGAACCGGCAAGATCGGAAAGTTTTCCTGCCACTGGAGAAAGTGCAACCATCATTACAGGTTCTGGAAGAAGGAGTATTCCTGATAAAAATGGGCTTACACCGAGGATTACCTGTAAATATATGGAAAAAACAAATACTATGGAAAACGTGCTGACGTAGTTAAGAAAAGCTGTAACATTAGACGCAATGAAAGTGCGGTTTTTCCTGAATAACTTCAGTGGAAGGATTGGATCACCGGAACTCTTTTCATCTTTCATGAAAAGGAAGAGAAATACTAGGGACAGGACAATCAGGAATGAAATATTCAGATATCCAAGTATGTTTCCCAGGGCCAGATATAATGTTAGGGAGAGTATGAAAGCTGCAAAGGTTAATGTTCCCTTTAGGTTCATTCTGTATCCATGTTTCCTGATCTCAATGTTTCTCATACTTCCCAAAGATATTAAAAAGGCCAGTGCACCGACAGGAGCTGCAAAATAAAAAATTGATCTCCACCCAAAGAATTCGATCAGGAAACCTCCAAGGAACGGGGCAAAAGTGAGGCCCAGATATACAGACATGGCATTTATCCCAAGGGCAAGTCCCCTTCCACCGGAAGAGTAAACATAACTGACGATTGCGGTAGAATTGGTACTGAGAATGGCAGCACCGATGCCCAGAATAAAAAGAAGAGCCACCAGTGCGTAATAGCTTGTTGAAAATGGAACAAGCATGGCAGCTAGTGAAAACAGGACAAGACCATACCTGAATACCGACACTCTTCCCCTATCATCGGATATCCTCCCGAAAAATATCATAAAAGATGCAAGCGGTATTAGAAGTACGAGGGGAATAAGAGCTGCCTGGAAAAATGTTAGATGAAACGAGACGCCTATCCTGGGAACAGCAAATGCAACTGCGCTTGACAGGAATGGCGTGGAGAATGCCGCAAGTGAGGTGGTCAGGAGAATAAGGTGTTTTCTGCCAGGGGACAATTCAGGCATATTACGCTGTATCTCGTACCATAAGTTAAGGATTCACCGAAATCATCACTTCACATTATGGGGTCTCAACAAATCAAGCAGGCGATTATGGAAATAATTATTATCTCGGCGCGGGCAACTATTTGCGGAATCAGCAACGGTTATTGAAGAGATTTGTTCCTGGTTTCAGGTGCCAGTATCACCGTCACAGCAAGGCCAATAAACTCGAACACCGCAAAGAAGAGGAGACCATAGGAGATGCTGAGACCATTAATGAGCAGCGGAAAAGCAAATACGCCTAAAATAGCCCCTACTCTGGATGCAGCAGTTGATATGCCCATAGCTGTAGCCCTGATCCTTGTGGGGAATATTTCGACGGGGTACAGGTAGGTTATATTGGTGGGTCCAATGTTGTGGAAAAAATGCATAAGCGCAAAGGCTGCGAATATATACAGAAACGGAAAGCTGCCATGGAGAGAGAAGAGGCCAAAGAGGACGAGTGATATCCCGGCAAAACCGAACCCAATGGATTCGAGTTTTTTCCTTCCAATTCTGTCGACATAAATCAGGCAGATTAGTGTTCCCGCTACCACAGGTAATTCTTCCAGCAGGGTTGCGATTATGGCATAAACATACCCTCCTCCAGACTGAACGAAAAGCGACGGAGTATAGTTCCATACACCATAGCTTGCAATGTCATATGAAAGCCAGGCCAGTGAAGTGAAGAGAATTAATGGGAAAAATTTTCCAATCTCTGAAAACGACGTTTTTCCTTTCTCTACGGATGGAGCAGGCAGTGCTTTAATCCCGATATCAATGCCCATCCAGTTTGTCACCTTTTCAGCCTCCGCGTATCTCCCCTTTTCGGATAGCCAGTAAGGACTTTCTGGCAATGATCTTCTCGACAAAATTACAATGACAGGTATAACCGCACCAGTTGCATACATCAACCTCCATGCAAAATTCCCTGAGTAGAGAACAATCGGTATGGAAATTACATAAAATACCACTGACCCGATTGTCCAGGAAAATATGTTGAACACGAGATATCTGCCCCGGGTTTTTCTGGGAGAAAACTCCGCCTGTATGGACGAACTGATCGGGTAGTCAGCACCTATGCCTATACCGGCAATCGCCTCGAATATAAAAAATTCTAACAGATTGGATGAGAATGACGTTAGAAAGAGAAAAATTGAGGAAAGAGCCATGTCATAGACGAATATCTTTCTTCTGCCGTGTGAATCAGAAATTCTTCCAAATGTTATGCTCCCGAAGAACATTCCAATATAAATTGCTGCAGCACCAAACGAAACAAATATAGCCTTATCCAGAAAACTGTTCATGAGATATATGTAAGCAGTGGAAAAAATTGACAGGGCATACCCATCCATGAAGACCCCCATGGATGAAAGCATGGTTATGATATCGAGTTTTCTGGTTCCCGGCAGCTGATCGAAGGCGACAGTCTCCATCGATTCGTAATTCGTATCTCATATTTCCTATTTGACCTGCAGGGGATAGATATGCAATATTTCCTGCAATCCACATATGTATCAAAACTATACAGTAGCCTTGAACGACCGCTGGATTTAGGTAAAATTTTTAATAGCGTCCTGTCAATCTGTTTGTGTTGTTTGAAAAATTTTTCAATCCAGAAGCCGTTGCGGTTGTTGGTGCAAGCAATAACCCTGTGAAAATTGGATACGCCATAATGAGGAATCTTATTAGCTCTGGATACGCAGGAAAGATATACCCTGTCAACAGGAATCCGGGGGATATACTTGGTATACACTCTTATCAGTCACTTACTGATATCAATAGGAGCGTGGATCTTGCTGTGATAACAGTACCGGCAGCTTCTGTTTTTGATGAAGTCAAGGAGTGCGTTAGTTTAAAAGTTCCCTATGTCATAATAATACCCGGGGGTTTTTCTGAAACAGGTGAATCCGGCAGGGAAGTGGAGAAAAGTATCAAGAACCTGATAAAAGGTTCACATACGAGGCTGATAGGACCTAACACAGTCGGCGTTTATTTTCCGCACACCAAACTTAACACCGCTCTCACTCCTCCTGAAAGGGTATCATTCCCTGTTGCGGGGGATATTGCATTTATCTCGCAGAGCGGCGCGCTCGGCCTGCTCACAATGGATTCAATATCTGAATACGGGATTGGAATCTCAGCCTTCGTGAATATTGGCAATAAGATTGATGTGGACGAGAACGAATTCCTTGAATACTTCAACCAGGATGCCAGGACAAAGGCAATAGCAATCTATCTTGAGAGTATGGACAATGGCCGCAGATTTTACGAACTTCTGCGCGCAATCAACAGGGTGAAACCAACAGTAGTGCTCAAGTCAGGGAGAACGGAAGCATCTGCAAAGGCTGCCTCGTTGCACACCGGGGCGCTTGCATCCAACGACAGGATCGTGGATGGAATGTTAAGGCAGGCTGGGGCTGCGAGAGCTTATGACGAGGTTGAATTACTCGATTATTCGAGAGTTCTTGCATATTCAAAGCCATTTGCTGGCGAAAGGATAGCTGTGGTAACGACTGCAGGTGGTGTCGGTGTCATCACTTCTGATTATGTATCCTCCAGAAGTCATGGAATCGGTCTTCACATGGCCACGCTTTCAGAGGATACCAAGGCTGAAATAAGAAAGCAAATTGTATCATTCGGATCTGCCGAGAATCCAGTAGATCTTACAGCTGACGGAGATATCCCAAGTTACGAAAAAGTGCTGGGTGTGCTGCAGAAGGACCGTGGAGTCGATGCGATCATAGCTTACGCCCTTCCTCAGACCCCGAAAATGAATATGGAAGTAGTTGAAGTCATTTCCAGGCTTTCGGCAGCAGATAAACCCATTCTGGTCGGGGTTATTGGCTCTAAACTTGGGAAGGAACTCCTTGTGGAGTTCGAACGTGCGAGAATACCTGCATTCCCTTCCATTGAGAGAGTGGTAAAGTCATTGAAGGTTCTGCACGAACGCGGAATATATCTAAAGTCCAGGGGATTATTATGAATCTTGGAAATTTGGTGGCCAGCATAAGGAAGGAAGAAGTGACAGAAAGCGTGCTAAAAGACACATTCAGACAACTTGGGATACTCGTTCCCAGAGGGGTAACCTTGAAGGAACTGCCCCCCATTATGGATCTTGAATTTCCGGTAGTGCTTAAAGTCTCAGATGAAAAGATACTGCACAAGACAGAGATTGGGGGTGTTGTCACCGGTATCAGGAATAAGGACGAGCTTAAATCAGCATTTTATTCAATGAAGGCAAAATTTCCTGCATCAGAATTTCTTGTCGAGGAGATGATTGAAGGCGGCCTTGAGATGATCACCGGCATAATAAGGGATAAAGATTTTGGGCTCAGCATCATGATAGGAACAGGAGGAATTTACACAGAATTGTTTGGAGACGTAACTTTTCGACTCCTTCCAATAGATTCAGCAGATGCCAGCGAAATGATCGACGAGGTATCTGTAGGCAGATTTACAGGAAACGGATTCAGGGGAGTAAAGGCCGACAGGAAAGCAATTGTTGAGTTCCTGCTGAAAATATCAGAATTTGGCATCGCGGCTGGTGATTTCTTGGAACAGCTTGACCTCAATCCAGTCAAGATTAACTATCAGCAAATATATGTTCTTGATGCAAAACTGATAAAAACAAAATTGCTGGAAACATGAAGGCGGATTCATTTATTTAGCTAGAAAGATCACGATGAGACAGATAAAATGCTGAAAGGCAACATTAATAAATCTCTTTTATGATGTCAATAAGAAACCGATGAGGAAGATCACTTTAGTGCTCCTGGTTGTCCTGGTACTTTTCATGGGATGGATTCTTTATTCCTCCATGGCGCAGACAGACCTTCCAACCTACGGCTCTTCGCCATATCACGGGCTCCAGAACGGTCTTGGATCAGGCGGCCCAGGCGGAACTGGAAGTGGATCCGGATCCAGCACGGGATTAGGCTCAATAGGCCTGCCCACAAGTGGGATTTCGTTCCCGACAATCGGCAACTTTTTCTCGTTTCATCTTCCGCATCTAAACGTTAATCTCTCTTTTCTTGCGTTCTGGATATATTTTCCGCACTTCCCCCATCATTTGGGGGGATCGAGTATCAGCATAACGCATCCTATCCAGAAAAATACCACCACGCAATCCGGCGGAGGCGGAGGTGGATCTGGTAATACTTACAGGATACCTCTTCCCCTTAACATCTATCTTTTCATGTTCATTGGAATTGTTGTTATCGTCTTCGTTATTGTCATAACCCAGGTTTTAAGCCTCAAGAAGAAAGAACAAAAGAATAATGAAGACAAGAAGGAAGCAGAATCTGTTCCTGAATTCCCTCCTGCTAAAGTATCGGCTGCTAAAGAAGGAATTGAACGCAAGATTGTATTTTCCGAAGATATCGAGATAATGCAACCATGGAAGGAAGGAAAAACCCTGCTTAATTTTGGGATAGACGGCGATCTTCCTCTGATATGGGACACTGAAAATGTACTTTCAGTTTCGAGTCCGTCGACCATCACAGTCTTTTCATCCGACTCTGAGCCACGCTTATTTACAGGAACAAAAATGGATATAATGCTGAGTGGAAGATGCACCGGATTCCTCTCGTCAAAGGAGGGATTTGAAGATTTCAAAATGGTGAGATCGGTTGATTACCAGCAGGAATCTGTGGATCTGTTCAGGCTAAATTTCCTCTACAAAACTGAGGGAGTATCAAGCCTCACACCCTCAGAGATCATAAACAAGGTTATGGAATCGGATCGATCCTCAGATAAGCAGGCCCTCAGATCAGTTCTGATGCACTATGAGAAATCCCTCTATGGAAAGAGGAGGATGAGCAGGGAGGAATTTCAGAATTACTTAAGGATGCTCATAAGGAGCAGGAAAGACGCCCTTGGATTCGTGTGCAGGAGAAATATTAATGAACAGAATCCTTAGATCATTTTTTCCGGAGACAAAGAAACAGTGGGCGGTTAACGCCTCGTTATTGTTTGTGCTGGTGTTACTAGGATTCTTTCTATCTCTGATATGGTTTGTATTTTTTCTGTTGCTTTCGTTCAGTATCGTTCAGATACTGAAGATTAAGGGTCCGATTGGATCGGAAGGCAGTTTGCGAAGGTCGTTTGTTGACATTTATCTTTATCCAGTGGTCTCACCCGTTTTCTTTCTGATTTTATTCAACCTGCTCCTTGAGGGCCTTGGTCTGAGAAGTTACATTCTGATTATATATATATCAGTTTTACTACTGGCTTCAGGATTGCTGCTATCAAGACTGTCCCGCTCTCTGGACAGGAAGGTGTTTCAGTCATATGCCATATTCTTTGGGGGTATTTCCAGGAAAATCACCATCCTGGGAATCGCCACGATCCTCCTCTTATACTATTATACTGTCTATATCTCAATCCCGTTGATATTCTATTCAATCGCTGCATCAATTTCCGATTCCAGGTTTATATTTAGAGATTCCAGCAGAAATATGTTGAGGGGAGTTTCATTTTATTTTAAGGAATCTCTAGATCGCTGGCTGACCTACTGGGTGGTCACAGGCATTTTCTTCGACGTGATAGTGTACCCGAAACCTTCATTATACAACCTGTACATAATCACGGCCCTCATTGCAGTGCTTGTGTTCATGGTGATTAGAACGGTTTACAAGTCGTACAAGGTATCCTATCTGTTATTGGAAGAGAAGAAGGATACAGTGTTCGCCAAGCACAATTTTATCCCTAAAGTTGCCACCGACGAAACTGTCGGGTTCCTGATAAATAACACAAGAGAGTTTGTTTTCGAGGGAAAATCGGAGAATATTCTTGTTTCGCTCTCATATCTAATGACTTTATATGGAATTGGATACCAGAGGACAGTCTCTATTCTGGATCCCATAATTCACTACCGCAAACCGGAAATAATCTATACCAGCACGGCTTTTGCAGAGAAAACCATAAACGATGAGAAGGAAAACAGATCAATGATCATCAGGAAAGTGATAGAGACCATGGCAGGTGAAAGTGTTGGACATTGAAGCAAATCCAGAGTATTTGGATGACATAAACAGCGTAATTGACGGTATTTCAAAATACTATGTTGGAAGTAGAAAAAGTGTTGAGATAATCCTGGCAACTATTCTCTCATCTGGCCATGTTCTCATCGAGGATTTTCCCGGCATAGGAAAAACATTCCTAGCGAAACTATTTTCAACAGCGCTGGGTCTCAAATTTTCAAGAATCCAGTTCACTCCGGATCTGCTACCCGGTGACATAACAGGAACAAAGATATACAAACAAGCTTCTGGATCATTTGAGATTGCAAAGGGACCAATTTTTGCAAATATAATTCTTGCGGACGAAATTAACAGAGCACCACCGAAAACACAGTCAGCCCTTCTGGAGGCAATGGAGGAAAGCCAGGTGACCATAGAGGGAGAAACAATACACCTCCAGAAACCGTTCGTGGTTATTGCAACTCAGAACCCCATAGAATTTCAGGGAACTTATCCACTTCCTGAGGCGGAACTTGACCGATTCATGGTCAGAATATCGCTAGGTTATCCCGATGACAGAACACTTCTTGAGAGGAGAATTTCCTGGGAGAATGATGATCCAAGCTCATCCATAGGATCCGCAATGAGTGCGGACAAGATAAATCAGATAAAGGAATATCTGGAAACCAGGATCACTGTAAGCAAGGAGATTCTGGATTATATTTCTTCGTTCTCAAAGTTGAGGAATGATGAGAGGGTGATCGCTGGTCCAAGTCCGAGAGGATTGATCTCAACGCTGAGACTCAGCAGGGCAATAGCGCTATTGAGAGGGAGAGATTTTGTCACTCCTGATGATGTTAAGGAGGTTGCGCCTTATGTTCTCCCGCACAGGATAGTCGTCAAGCCTGATGTACTGTATGAAGAGAGATCGGGGCAGTCAATTGTAAGGGAATACCTGGGCAAGTTGGAAGTACCAAAATAACATTTATGATCAAGGAGTGGGACAGGACCCTTCTGGCAATTGTTTTCATCCTTGGAGTGATAGCTGTCGTTGCATTCGTCTCATCATTTCCTCCACTCATAATGTCCGTGATTTTCCCCCTGATATTTCTACTGATAATCCTTTCGCTGTATTCTGAACCGCAAATACTGGTTCGATCCACTGAAACGGAGATTACATCAAAAACCAGGGCGGAAATAGATCTTGAATTCATTATAAGCGTAAAGGGTGGTCTTGGATTCTTCATACTTAATCTGCCAGCCCCAGAGAACAGCATAATAACAAATGGGACGAATGTACATCTCATTTACGCAAACGGTAGGAGCCGAGAGATCAAGGTTTCTTATAAGTTGAAAATCATGAGGCGCGGTGTCTATACATATACAACGGTCAGCACTGTATATTATCCGGTTAACGCATCAATGAAAATAATCGAAGACACTGTCAATATCAGTCTAAAGATCATGATTCTTCCGGAAATGGACATTCCAGACCTTAGATCCATAACATTTTCTACTGATAAACCAATTCCGCGAGAGCTCAAAAGCACCTTCGGCCCAATATCCAACGATTTTGAGTCTGTCAGGTTCTACCAGGTCGGGGACTCCTATAAAATAATCAACTGGAATGCTACCGCCAGAAGCACTACAGAACCGGGGATAATGGTAAATCAGTTTTATAAAGAAGGTTATCAATCCTACCTGGTGCTCCTGGATATGGGATATATTATGGTGAAGGGCACGGATATTGAAAATGCGCTCGAATATTCAATATCGTTCACTGTCTCAATGGCCAGGGCATTGCTGGCCAAAGGACAGGATGTATCGTTCTCCACACTTCAGTATGCTGCGGGAGAAAAAACACATTTCAAGAGGCTTTCGGGGAACGAAACGGGGTATAGAGGAATGATCCGGGACTTCATGGAGATGGAGCGCAGAGGTTCCCCCAGATCTAAATACGCAATGGACATAGAGACTCTTTATTTTGTTAGAAAGGAGAGACCGGCAATAATTATCCCCACATCCGTGCTCGGAGACAATGTCAGCAACCTGACATCTATATTGGAGATGCTGAAGCCACATTGCTCAAGCATAACGGTGTTGGACATAATATCTGCAGGGATTGTTCTTCGATACTCAGGGATTGATCTTGGCAGGAAATTCGTGCAGAAGGTAATTGCCCCCACCAAGAAGGAAATGTACAGACGCCTTTC
>JAJYEP010000021.1:10892-17979 GCA_021785735.1 Thermoplasmata archaeon
ATTACTCAGTATACTCAGACAGCAATAAATGCTAGATCGACTCTTTTAGATCATGGTTATGATACGGAGGAAATAGCCAGAGAATTTATTATATTCAGGAATCAGGTTACGAGGAATGTGGTTATATCCGGGGCAGTTTCATTATTTTTATTTGTAATTTTATTTGTGTTGCCAAAGATAAGAACGAATGTATTCATTCTTATCATCATTTTCTTAATTGTATACATTTCGCTTTCCAGGCTCTTCGTTAGATCAGATAGTTTGAATACACGCATAAAGTAAACGGAACACGAAATATTAATGCTAAAGCCATGAACTCTCAGAACTGTATTATTCTGCTTGTGCGAACATTGACGAATCTTGCCATAAATCAATGAACAATTGAAATATCATAAACTAATTTGGGATTGGTCAATCGTTCAAATACGTATACATTATTACAAACATTTAAATAGATACTATTGTTGGTACTTCCATGGAGTTAAAGGGTATTGACAAATATGCCAGATACACTTCTAGGCTATGGATACTCCTTGTGTTGGCTCTGCTTGTAGGAAGTTTTTTGAATTTTTTTGACTTCTTTATAATCGGCTTTATCAACACATTTATTTCCAAGCCGTGGCATATCAACGTTGGAGATGCTACATGGCTTATTCTGGCATCAGGAATAGGACTTGTTGTGGGCGGTTTTGGGGCTGGAAAACTGATGGATGCGTACGGACGGAAGATTATTCTGATAATCATGGTGGTGGTATATTCGTTCTTCAGCATTCTGTCGGGTGCAGTTCCTACTGGCAACTGGCAGTTGCTAGCTTTTTACAGGTTCTTCATAGGTTTGGGAGTGGGTGGGTCCTTTGCAATAGTTTTTCCATATGTTGCGGAGTTTGCACCTGCAGACAAGAGAGGGTTCCTTGTGGGCCTCGTTGTAGTGGGGACTCCAGTGGGAACATTACTAGCTTCGCTCAGTTCAGCTTATCTCGAACCGATAATTGGATTCAGGGGACTGCTTTATGAAGGAGGAATACCACTGATACTGATTCCTCTTCTGGTATTCTTTGTATATGAATCACCAAGGTGGTTGATCACAAAGGGCAGAATAGAAGACGCAAAGAAAGTAATCGCCAAGGTATACAAGATAGATCCAAATAAAGTTGAAATTGATGTAAATGATTTTGCAAGTTTCAATAAAAAGACAAGGTGGAGAGAACTTTTCAAGTATCCGAAGCCGCTTGCTACCACATGGATTATCAGTTTCACGCTTCAGTCCGTGTCTTACAATTTCACAATATGGGGGCCAGCTTTACTTGTGTTCGTGCTTGGAATCAGCGCCCATCAGGCATCTTACCTCTTCATATTCGTCTCTCTCTCGGGACTCACTGGAAGAATTTTGTTTGATGTGCTTCTAGACAAGATCGGAAGGAGATTTGCCGGGTTCTTCACCAGCATGGGGGCTGTCATATTCCTGGTGCTGGGCGGAATTTTCCACTCTTATCTCATAGGTGCGGTATCACTGTTCTATATCCTTGCTCTTGTCAGCTACTTCTTCCTTGATGCAAACTGGCCGGTGTTGACTGTTGTGGGTTCTGAAGCCTGGCCGCAGGAGGTAAGAGGAAGTGGCTGGGGTTCTGGATATGGATTCGGGGCGCTTGGAAAGATCGTGGGTACCATAGTCCTTGCCCTGCTAATCGGAGTAGGTCTCACAATATCACCCAAACCATCTCTTGCCGGAGTCCTACCAGTGTTTGTCTTCTTCGGGGTTATGATGTTCATTTCCTTCCTCGTGTTTTTGTTTATCGCACCGGAGGAGAAGGGCAAATCGCTTGAGACAATAGAGAAGGAACAGCTGGGAAAATAAGTAATGACAACCCTTATTACCGGCGGGGGAGTAATAGGCTCCCACTCCGCCTATTTTTTTCAAAATAATCATGAGGACTTTGTTATTCTGGAGTACACCCCCCAATCTGAGGCAATAGGTAATATCATTTCCGATTCAAAAAAACATGTGGTCAGGGGCAATGTGCTTGATCGGGATATATTAACAGAAGTGATTAGGGAGCATGAGGTTACCAGAATCGTGCACACGGTTGCGAATCCTTTACTAAATGCGGGTGCTCAGGACAATCCATATGATGCAATTAATCTAAACATAATGGGAACAGCAAATGTACTGGAGATTTCAAGGAAACTGGAACTGGAGAAGGTGGTGTTCATCAGTTCTGCAACTCTCACCACCAACCTCAAACCTGCAAAGGAAATCGGCAAAATGTCGGAGGATAATATTCCGCGCACCACTAACATATACTCAAGCACAAAGCTGGCATGTGAAAATTTAGGATTGAATTATTCAGACCTGTACGGGCTTGACTTCGTCGCTCTTCGACCGGTCGGTGTCTTCGGTCCGTGGAAAGGCAGCGGTGGTGGCGGAAGATCAAATATGATGAAGTCTTTGATCGAAAATATTTCAAGGGGGAAGGTTGCATCCATAAGTCCCTGGGTGGGTGAAGTGGTTTATGTCAAAGATGTTGCACAGTCTGTGTATAAAGCTGTGATTGGAAAGAATCTGAAAAGCAGGATATACAACGTCGGAATGGGGAGGATATATACACCTGAGGAGATTATTTCAATAGTTCAGGCCCAGATCAAAGGTTCCAAAGTCATAGTCGAGACAGGTGGGGACATGTTGAAATTCAAGACATCCATCCAGGCAGAGTCACCACTCGATCTCACGAGAAGTGAGAAAGAACTCGGCTACCATCCTCAGTTTGAAATGCCAGCCGCCATAAGAGACTATTACGAATGGTACAAATCACTTTTTGGGTAAAGCCTGACTGGGAGAACCTTTCCGAGATCTGAGTTCAAGAATTGCATATGAAACATTTATAGTGGGGCAGTTTTTACCGTTATTTTCACACAATTTGGCCAGGTAGCCGAACAGGTAATCAGACTCGTTGTTTTTATCGTTCATTATGTCCTCTGCCATCAGGGACTTGAAGTCATCACGCATATTGAGAAAATTACTTATGGCGGAGTCCTTGCTTTCATCTCCAAGGCCCACTCCAATTTTTCTGGACAACGAAAACGCCTCATTTACTAAATTGATCACTGATGCGAGGGCATACCTATTTTGCCTTATCTCTTTTACAGTTGAAGAGAAAACGGCGGTCATATTGCATGCAAGGTTAAACAGATATTTTTCCCAGACAGACTGATATGTGGTCTCCTTTACAATCACCTTGAAACCTGCCTTCTGAAGGATTAGCTTTAGTTCACGAATTATTGCGACATTGTTCGGTGACTCACTTCCGATTGTTATGGTTGGCTCTTGGCTTATGAAAATGATATTACCATTATCATCGCGTCTTGTTTCCATAGAAGCAGACCCACCTATGAGGTTATTTAGACCAACCAGTGGTATTAAACAGTCTATATGTCTGATTCCGTTCAAAAGTGAAATAAACTTAGAGCCTGTGTTTCTTAACATTATCAAAGATTCCTTCAGTGATTCCAGATCACCGTTCCTAACGGATATGAAGACCATGTCAAAGCGGTCGTTTTCTGTTATGGATGATAATGTGTTAACCCTGACATTTTCCGTTCTCCCATTATGGATAATGGTGATCCCTTTTTCATCAATTTCACTTTTTCTCTGTTCCCTGACCAGAAATGTAACGTTCTGTCCAGCTTTCACCAGGTTAAAACCCAGGAACCCTCCCACTGATCCGATTCCAATGATAAGAATTCTCATACAAAGGTATTCGTTTTACTATTAAAGTATATTCCATTATGTATACAGTCTCCAGTAAATGCTATCTTACATCCTAATTTTCTGGAAGTCTATTTGAAAATTGACGTATACAAAAGTACAAATGCTTTTATATCTATTAAATATTCTAATTTGATACTGGATTAGGTGTTTATATGAGTAAACTGATTGATTTGAGCCATAATTTTGAAAAGAATATGCCGGTCCCTGACTGGCCTGGAGAGAACAGGCAGGAATTTGAATTGATAGAATATACGGTGACAGTCAATAGCGGAACGCAGAACAATCTGAGAATGAATTTGCACTGTGGAACTCATATTGATGCACCATATCACTACTGGAAACCAGGCATATCTGTTGAGAAGCTCCCGCTGGAGGACATGATGGGAAAGTGCTACACTGTGAGCCTGCACAAGAATCCTCTGGAAGAGATCACTGCAGACGATCTCCGGCCTGCTGTTGGGAATATTGGAAAGGGCGAAATGCTTTTCATAAATACAGGCTGGTACAAGAAATGGCCGACAAAGGAATATGAAACTTCATACCCATATCTTTCGCTTGAAGCGGGCAAACTCATAACAAAGATGGGAGTATCGGTACTCGGTCTAGACACACCAGGCCCTGATGCTCCAATAAGGAGTGGCAAGAGACATGGTGACCCGTTGCATCTTGAGTTATTGTCCAAAGGGGTCCCCATCATAGAGAATCTTGACAATCTTGACCCGATCAGCGGAAAGAAGGTTACGGTTTATGCTTTCCCAATTAAGATTGCGGGCTCAAGCGGAGCCCCCTCAAGAGTGGTAGCTTCAATTTAATGGGGCTGTGATTTTTTGGAACAGAAAGTTATTCAGCTGTCAAAAAAAGACAATGTCGCCGTTGCAGTCACAAATTTGCATAAGGGAGACATATTACAATTTGATGGTAGGAAATTGCAGGTCGAGGAAAATATCGATTTCGGTCATAAAATTTCTCTGACCGATTTAAAAGCAGGGCAGGACATAATAAAATATGGTGAGGTTATAGGCACAGCCACACATGACATACCTGCCGGTCATCATGTGCACATTCATAATATAAAATCGTTGAGGGCGAGTAAAAATGATTGAAGTAAACGGGTATTGGAATCCAGATAAAAAGGCGGCTCCGAGGAATCACACTCTTATATTGTCTTTGAACTCGTTTTGTAATAATGCCGCAAGATCCATTCATAATATAGTCTCCCCTACCGTTCTGATATCACATCCGCATGGTAGAAACGAGATCGGGATCAATAAGGAAAGGCTTTGGAAGTCACTCCTCGGTAACGCGCTGAATCCAAACGTTTTTTCCATTCTGGTGGTTGGATACGAAGAGAAGACAACCGGAGCTTTTGTGGAGGAACTGAGGAAGATGTCCAGAAAGAAAGTTGAAAGTGTGCTTGTTCTCAATGGCGGTACATTGAACGCAATTCATGAGGGTTCCAGTAAAGCGGCCGCGCTTGTGCAGGAAAGCTCCGAATATCAGAGAGAACCCATCCCGATCTCAGAGTTCAGCCTGGGGCTCAAGTGTGGCAGCAGCGACGCAACATCCGGCATCGCCTCAAATCCTGCTCTTGGCAAGGCCGTAGATAGGATGATTTCCCTGAATGGCACGGCAATATTTTCTGAGACAACAGAGATAATTGGTGCAGAACATATCCTAGCAAAGAGAGGTATCAACAGCAGTGTTTCCAGAGCAATTATGGAAGCTGCCAAAAGAAATGAGGATCTCGCGATCTCACTGGGTGTTGATCTCATAGGTACAAATCCTGTTCCTGACAACATTAAGGGCGGAATAAGCACAATAGAGGAAAAGTCCATAGCATCGATAATGAAATCTGGCTCCTCCCCAATAAGAGGTGTTCTGGATTATGCTACGCCACCTCCAGACAAGGGTCTGTATTTCATGGATTCACCATCCGCTGCGACGGAAGTAATCACTGCACTGACAGCTGCAGGATCTTCTGTAATACTGTTTACCACTGGGTCCGGAAATCCCGTGGGATCACCAGTGGCCCCCGTAATGAAGATCACCGGCAACCCCAACTCCGTGGTTACAATGAAGGATCATATAGACGTGGACGTCAGTGAAATTATCAGCAAGGGAAAGTCCATTGATTTTGGTGGGGAAAAGATATTCAATGCGCTTTTAAAGGTACTGTCTGGCAAACTTACAAAATCTGAAATTCTGCATCATGATGAATTTTCACCAATACCGGTGGGACTATGACAAAGAATCGTTACATGGCTATTGTCGAGTATGGAAAGAAACTTGTGGAAATGTCTGCAGATATGAAACCTCTGCAAAGGGACTATGCAAGGGTTAGGATAAGAGCAAACGGTGTATGTGCCACAGACGTAAAGCTGGTCGACGGAGTAGGCTTTCATCCTGAACTGCCTTTTGTTCCGGGTCACGAACCAGCGGGACAGGTTGAAGAGGTAAACTCAGATCTGGAAAAGTACAGGGATTATGTTGGCAGGCGATTCGTTGTGCACCCCCACATCACATGCGGAGAGTGCGAAAATTGTCTGTCTGGTAGGGAAAATGTGTGCCTTGCGGTAAAAGGAAGTCTGGGCATCTCCATAAACGGTGCATTCTCAGAATATGTAGACGTGCCTCTTAGAAATCTTATACCCGTGCCGGATAATATGGATTTTCCTTCCGCTGCCCTGGCCGGAGGTGTGGTCGCTGTACCGCTTCTCGCCATAAGAAATCTTGGTGATCTGGTTAACAGGGATGTCGTTGTAATAGGTACAGGCGGATTAGCAATGGTCGCGATTCAGATACTGAAAAATGCCGGATCCAATGTTATTGTTGTGGGCAGAAAAGATGAAAAACTACAGATGGCAAGCAAATTGGGCGCGGCGTTTGCAATCAACAGCATGCAGACAGATTATGTGAAGGAGATAAAAAATTACACTCGTGGTATTGGTGCTGATTACGTTGTCGATCTGGCAGGTGATCCAAAGGAAGTTCCTGTGGCTATAAATTCACTAAAGAGAGGAGGTACGTTCTCAGTGGTGGGGTATTCCTCATCAACAGTCAATCTTGACTACAAGAAGATAGCGCTGGACGCAATCAAAATACAGGGTTCGAGGTCCTACACAAGGAATGACCTGAGAATATCCGTGGATCTTATAAAAAATCACCTTGTTAAACCCCTCATTTCACACAGGTTTCCGCTGGAATCTGCAAATGAAGCGATATCTGTTGTTAGGAGCGGTACGTCGATGGGCAGGGTCATTTTGGAATTCTGAAGTTTGTTCGCTCACCTGAAACTGGTTTTTTTATAGGATTTGCATCTAA